>NZ_DBGS01000118.1:0-18393 GCF_002295455.1 Thalassospira sp. UBA848
CCCGGCCAAATGATGCGATATGTATTTCGCGTAATAGATGGCTCGATTTTTATCATTCGCCATTCACCTTCTGCAATCGCCATGATTGCAATCAACGAATTGTTACGGCAACAAGGCATATGACCCGTTTGACCCAAGAACCCAAGACCCTCTGGAAATCCTTTGGCAAGAAAAGCCGCGCCATTTTGGCCGCTGGCGCGCTTGCCACCGCCGTCGGTCTTGGTGCCCTGACCAGTCTGACCCTGTTGCCAAGCCCGGCAACCGCCCAGTCAAACGACCAGGTCAGCCCCGAAATGGTCAAAAAGATCGAAGACTATCTCGCCGGGATCACCACGCTGACAGCCGATTTCGTTCAGATTTCATCGGATGGTGGTGCGGCCGAGGGCAAACTGTTCATGGAACGCCCGGGCAAGATGCGGTTTGAATATAACCCGCCCGCACAGATCCTGCTGGTCGCGACCGGACATGATTTCATCTATTATGACAAGGAAATCAACGCGCCGACCTATATCGACATTGATGAAACCCCGGCGGGCATCATTCTGGCTGAAAACATCTCGCTGACCGACAAGGTCCGGATTGTCGATTATCGCCGCACGGCCGAAACCATCCGCGTCACGCTGGTGCGCAAATCCGATCCGGGGGCGGGCAGCGTAACCCTGGTCTTTTCCGAAAAGCCGATGCAGCTGCGTCAATGGATCGTCACCGACCCGACCGGGATTGAAACCACGGTGACGCTGTTTAATACCAAAGAAGGCATGCAGCTTGACCCGGAACTGTTCAAATTTGAACGCGTCTGGCCACAGCGCGGCAGTTGAGCACAGAAATTTTTCCCGTCACTTCTTAACCGATGTTTCCCGGCCGTAAACGGCTGCCGGATCAAGAATATTTTCTGATTCAACTGCTTGGCATATGCGTGGAAATTATTGTGAACTCGTAATGAAATGACCAACGGTTTGGAATCATTTTAAACGATAAAAATTTGTGCCTGTTTCGGGCTTAAACCCATGGCAGCAGGCCGGATCGCTTCCTATATGTGAGTCTGTCACAAGGTTCCCCTAAACGACGGGAACCCCGTGTGAGGAAAAGGTCTCCCCTACCTTTCCTCACGCTCCAGATCATCGGAGCGCTGGCGTCCGGTTCTCCCCCCTGGCCGGACGCCTTTTTTTTGCCTGATGCCTGCGATAGATGTCGCATTCTTGGGAAATCTGCAAAGCCACCCCCTGATTTCACAGGCTGTTAATTTTAATTGCCTACTAAACTAATGCATGATTCCCTTGCAAGACACACTCGACACACGACAGGACAGGACCAACCCGATCAATGTTCAATGACTTTCTGAAATCCGTTGCGCAGTTTTCCGACCCGCGTTTTCGCAAAGTCGTCCTGATTGGCGTTGCCGGTGCGCTGGCCACCATTGTCGCTCTTTGGGTTCTGATCTGGTTCGGGCTGAATTCCATCACGTTCTTTACCGATGGCGGATGGCTTGAAACAGCCGTGGACTGGGTCCTTGGCATTGGTTTGACCCTGCTTGTGCTTTTGCTGTTCCCTGCGGCGACCGTTCTGATCTCAAGCCTTCTGCTTGATCAGATTGCCGATGCGGTTGAAGACAAGCATTATCCAACCCTGCCAGATACCCGCCCGCAGCCGATCATGGATGCGCTGATCAGCGGTCTTAAATTCGCGCTGACGGCCTTGGCCCTTAACATTCTGTTATTGCCGCTTCTTCTGGCCGGGCCGCTTTATGTCATCGCCTTCTACATGATGAATGGCTATCTTTTATCGCGTGAATATTTTGAACTGGTTGCCGCACGCCGTTATGATGCGCGCACGGTTGAAGCCATTCGCAAAAGCCGCCAGAAAAAGCTCTGGATTGCCGGGGTCGGCCTGACCTTCCTGATGACCATTCCGGTGGTCAATCTGGTCGCGCCAATCATCGCCACCGCGTTCATGGTCCATTATTCTGTGCGTCTTGGAACCTATGTGCCTGAAACCGCCTGACATGTAACCGCAAGGACATATCACCTAGGGTCAGGACCTAGGCCCAACACCGAAACTGCAACCTTAAGGATCTGGTCATCCCATGTTTGGAAAGAAAAAAGCCAATAAAAAAGTCGACAGCAGTGCGACTTCGTCAGATACATCTCGGCTGGATGCATCAGACAGGCTTTCCGGGACCACGACCAAGGCCTCTGAGACTGCATCTGAAAAAACCGCCGCAACCGGCACGCCTGCAAAACCAGAAAAACGAACCGAGCCGCAGCTCTTCACCCAGCCGCGCACAAAGGATGAACCGCAAATGTCCAGTAAACCCCACTCCACCAACTTCCGCCCGGAAATTCCGAAGCGTCCGCTTGAAATCCCGACCCGCGGTAGTTCGGGCCGTCCGGCAAGCCAGGGCAGCAATGCCGAAGGCAAGAAGCTGACAGTTGGTCGCGACATTACGCTCAAAGGTGAAATCGGTTCCTGTGACGTTCTGGTCGTCGAAGGCGTTGTCGAAGCCCAGATCAAGGAATGCTCGCGCCTCGAAGTTTCCGATGGCGGCAGCTTCATCGGTTCCGCCCAGGTGGACGAAGCCGAAATCAGCGGCAAGTTCGAAGGCGAACTGACTGCCGGCCGTGTGGTTGTTATCAACTCGGCGGAAATCAACGGCAAAATCACCTATGGCGCGCTTCAGATCGAAGAAGGCGCGCGCATCAAGGGCGAACTCGACTATGTCGAAGGTTCCGATACCGGCATCAGTCGCTCTGGCAACAGCGGCGCGATCACCATCCCGCGCAAATCAGACGATTCCTGATCTTTGCTGCGCATGGTTGAACTGACCCAAAACACACCCCGATCGGACATCACCCGTCCTTTCGGGGTGATTTTGCTTTTGGCCTTGATGGCCATGGGTCTGGTTGCCTGTGGCGGGGCGTCCGTGCCGCCGGGTTCGACAAATGCCAGTTACGGGCAACTTGATGCGCAGGGCAATGTCACCACGACCCGACCTGAGACCCGCCAGAAACCGGAAAATTCCCGAACACGCAGAAGTGCAGCCATTCCGTTCAAACCGATCCCCAGCGCAACGCTCAAGGGACTTTCCGAACAGGAATTCGAAACCAAAATCGGTGTCCCGGAAATGATCCGCGGCGAAGGTGAAATACGCGTCTGGCAGTACCGCTCCGATCAATGTTCCTTTGATGCCTTCTTCGCCCCCGAAACCGAAGGCGCACCGCGTGAACTGCGCCATATGCTGGCCCGCATGCGTCGGGGAAATCAGCCGATCTCAGTGCAGGACTGCCTTGATCAGGTGGTCAAAATGAATCTGGCGCGCGGCTAGGACCGTGATCAGGGCCGGCTTTGCCGGTTCCTGGCAAATGGCAGATGAAAAACTTTCTAAAAAATCCGCCCGAATAGGCGGTTGGCAGCATTCCTTGGTTTAATCTTTACCTTTTGGCGGCAATCTCGGAAAACGAGCCTCATAAATTTGCCATATCCGTTGGATTTATTACGTCCAAACGCGGTCCTACCGGACCGATCCCGAAACTTCAGACACGATACGCGACCTCATGAAAAAACACGCCCATCGTTTCGTCAGAAATTCGTTTGCCGCCGTATTTGGCGCCATTGCCTGCCTGCTTGCCCTTGGTCTGCCGACCGGTGATGCACAGGCACAAAACTCCCCGCAGCTGATTGACGTCTATGGCAAGTGGGAAGCCTATACCTATTCCGAAGACGGCCAGAAAGTCTGCTATATGGGCAGCCAGCCGACCTCGGCCAAAGGCGACTATACCCAACGCGGCAAAATCTATGTGATGGTCACCCATCGTCCGGCCCTGAAACTGCTCAATGAAGTCAGCTTCATTACCGGCTATACCTACAAATCGGGCAGCGATGTGGATCTTCGAATCGATTCCAAGAAATTCAAGCTGTTCACCCACGAAGATTCCGCCTGGGCCGTAAACAGCGAAGAAGACCGCAAGCTGGTCAGTTCGATGAAGGCCGGCTCGACCATGGTTGTGGTTGGCTATTCCTCGCGCGGGACCAAGACCACCGACACCTATTCTCTGTCGGGCTTTACCGCCGCCTATAACGCGATTTCAAAGGCTTGCAACACCAAGCCGGTCAACTGATCATATTGCTGATCAAACCGGCAGGTGGGGCGGTCACTGCCCGCTATGCAACCGTGACTGCACTGCTGTGATAGCAGCAATGTGAAATTTATCGTTTCTAAATCGGCTCGGCCCCGCTATATGCGGGGCCAAGCATTTTTGCATCATTTCTGGTATAGTCCCGCGGACGCCAGAAAGAGACGGTCCAAAAACCGTCCGGCAAACCCACAAAACACAAAAGAGAGAGCCCGGGATGACCGACGTCCTGACCGAAAACGCACCCCAGACCGATGCCCCTGCGACGCAGGACGGGCCATCGCTGTCCGACTTCGTTTCGCGCGCCGCCAACGGGCAGGCTGCCGACGGGCGTCGTGATCTGGTGGGCATCACCCGCGAAGAGCTGACCGAAATCATGGCCGGCATGGGTGAAAGCAAATTCCGCGTCAAACAGCTCTGGAACTGGATCTATAACCGCGGTGTCACCGACATCGAGGACATGACCAACATTTCCAAAAAGCTGCGTGATCGCCTTTCACAGGATTTCTATGTCGGTCGCCCGCTTCTGACAGCCGATCAGAAAAGCACCGATGACACCCATAAATGGCTGATGAAATTCCATGACGGCAACGAGGCCGAGACGGTCTATATCCCCGATCGCAACGAAGATCGCGGTGCTGTCTGCATTTCATCGCAGGTTGGCTGCACGCTGACCTGCAAGTTCTGCCACACCGGCACCCAGCTTCTGGTGCGCAACCTGACCCCGGGTGAAATCATCAGCCAGTTCATGGTCGCACGTGACAGCTACGGCGAATGGCCGACCCCGGCCAATGGCATCCGCCGTCTGTCAAACATCGTCATGATGGGTATGGGCGAGCCGCTGTTTAACTATGAAAACGTCCGCGATGCCCTGCGCATTGCCATGGACGGCGAAGGTATTTCGATCTCGCGCCGCCGTATTACGCTTTCGACCTCTGGCGTGGTGCCGGAAATCGTGCGCTGTGGCGAGGATCTTGGTGTTGGTCTGGCGATTTCGCTGCATGCGCCTGATGATGATCTGCGCAACGAAATCATGCCGATCAACAAGAAATACCCGCTCAAGGAACTGATGGATGCCTGCCGGAACTATCCAGGCATGTCCAATGCGCGTCCGATCACCATGGAATATGTCATGCTCAAGGGCGTGAATGACAAACCCGAACATGCACGTGCCCTGGCCAAGCTGGTCAAGGGCGTTCACTGCAAGTTCAACCTGATCCCGTTCAACAAATGGCCGGGTTCGGATTACGAATGCACGCCGACCAACGATATCAAGAAGTTCGCGCAAGTCTTGCTTGATAACGGCTACGAAGCGCCGATCCGCTGGCCGCGCGGCCGCGACATTCTTGCCGCCTGTGGTCAGCTCAAATCCGAAAGCCAGCGTCAGCGCAAATCACGCGTTGGCAGCACCGGTGACGCAGGTGGTTGCGGCAAATCTGATGCCGGCAACGAAGGCATCGTCGCCGCCCAGTAAGTCTGGCACCACCGTCGACCCAGTATCGATCAACACCGGATGGCCAAGCTATCCGGTGTTTTTCTTTGCGCCACCCTTGCTCTGAACGAGGATTTCGGCCCGATCAAAATCATCGCAGCGATTCTGGTCATGGCGGATTTGCTGATCAATGTCTTTAGCGGAAAGCTAATGAAACAGTTTTCACGCAAGAAACCGGCAGTCTCATCAATATAAGATCATCTTATATGATTTATAATGATATATTCTATTCCCAGCGCAGTTCCGGCTTTTTGTCCGAACCCTTTTGTGGCGTGCTGATATTGTCGATATTGATGTTCATGATCAGGATGCCACCAAGGCCGCCTTCGGTCATCTCCGACAACCTGCCGCCCACCCGGTCACGATCAAGTTCCGCAAGATAGGCATCGCGTGCTGCCTCGTCGACAAAATCGATATTCACCGCATGGGTAAATCCCTGACCCATCCAGCTTCCCGGCAGCTTCGCCCCGCCACAAAAGGCCACCGTTCCCGGCACGGCAAGGGCGGCCTGTTCAAGTTGGCGGATCATGGTCTCGACCTCGAACGGGTCGGCGTGGTTTGGAATCTGCAAAAGGACGATATGACGGATCATGAACTGTCCCCTTTCTGGCCATTCGCATCCTGCCAGTCTGCCGGATTAATGGTGTTGGGCAACAGCACATATTTCTGGCCCGGCCGGTTCATGTGCCCGGCATAAAGTGCGGCGTCCTCGCCCGGACCAAAGAAGATGTCCCCGCGCACCGGTCCGCGAATGGCCCCGCCGGTATCCTGGGCAATCATCAGGCGGCGGAATGTGCGGTCCGCATTCATCGGATCAAGGGTTTCAAGCCACACAGGCACGCCCATGGCGTGGAAACGCCGGTCCACCGCCAATGACCGCCCGGGTTCCAACGGTACCCCCTGCGATCCCAGCGGACCGGCTTCGGGGTCAGTCGGATCAACGCGAAGCGGCTGGAAAAACACATAGGATGCGTTGGTATTCATCACCGTATCGGCTTCATCAGGGTTGTCATGCAGCCATTTGCGGATCGATTGCAGCGATACGGTTTCACGCGTTAATACCCCACGCGCGATCAGTTCGCGCCCAATGGCAAAATAGGGGTGCCCGTTGGTCGCGGCATACCCCACCCGAAGCACGCTTTCATCGGGCAGTACCACCCGGCCAGATCCCTGAATTTGCAGGAAAAAGGCATCAACAGCATCATCGACCCAAACCAGTTCAAGATCACGGTCGGAAAGTGCGCCTTGCTCGATCGCGGCCCGGTCGTAATAGGGTTTCACGGAATCGCCCGATATGCGCCCGACCAGTTTCGTGCCTTTCAGATCTTCGCGAAAGTCGCCCAGATCAATTGACACCATGTCTTCAGGCTTAAGATAAAGCGGCGTCTGATAGGCCCCGCCCCTGGTCAGCTGGCCCTGCAATTCCGGCTCGTAATACCCCGTAAAAAGGCCCTCCGCCGTATCGTTATTGCCGCTGAGATAGGGCCGGAAACCGCTTTCAAAGAAGGCGCGCGCGTCTTCCTTGCGCAGGTTTTCAACATCAAGCTCCACCGCGGTCTGACACAGGTCGCGCCACTGGCCGATGGTTCCCATGCGCGGGTCGGGGCCAACCCCACGGTCATCATCACGCCTGAGCATCGCCTTGCACGACCGGGCAAAGGCGCGGATGGACGGACGCATATCATCGCGCTGCCAGCCATCCAGGTCGGCAAAGCTCGCCGGGCGCAGGGTCAGTTTGTCTTCAACCTCGGCCGGTGGTTCGATCTGTCCGGTGATTTGGGGCCAGAACATCCAGATCAATGCCGCCCCCGCACCCACCAGTACGGAAATCAGGGACAGGCTGCGCGATAAAACCAGTCGTCTTTTCAAGATGAAACTCGTCAATAAGCAAGGCAAACGACACCGTTTTTGCAACGGCTTTACGAAAACCCGATTTTGCCCCTGACATGCTTAACAAGCCGATAATTGCGCGCGCGTTACCATGCGGACATGAAAAAAGGCGACCCGGTTTATCGGATCGCCTTTGATATGTTCGGTCTTTGCGAAACCCGTGTTAATCGGCGGTTTCTTCTTCCGGGGTTTCGGTCGCCACAAGCTGCCAGTTCGGATCGCGGCTTTCGATATTGCGCGCGAATGTCCAAAGGTCTTCGGCCTCGACCACCTGATTGGGGTCGCCGTCAACCACGTCGCCTTCGGCATTGCGGATGACCGAGACTTCCTCGGACACGAATTTCACCGTGACATAGGCGGTGCGGCCTTCAAGGCTGGCATCATGAATAGACGCGCTCTTGATACCCACCAGGGTGGTTTCCTCGTGCTCGCCCTTTTCGGCACGGGCATCGATGGCGGCGGCGAAATTCTTGTAAACCTCGGCCGAAAGCAACGGATTCAGACCGTCCTTGTCGCCCTTGGCGAAGTATTCGACGATCATTTCGAACGCCATGCGCGCGCCATTCAGGAAATCCTGCTGGGTGAAATTCGGATCGTGTTTCTGAATCTCCTGCAGGGTCGCAAAAGTACCCGACGGAACATTTGCGTTGTCCTGATCGTTACCGGAATCCGGCAGACGATAAACATTATCGGTCTGGGGTGCCGCGTCTTTCTGGCCCTCATTGTCATGGGACTGACGGCCAAAGATGTCGGTCGGCCCCTGTTTTTCATTGCCGGTGCGCCGGCCCAATACGCCGCGCAGACGCAGCACAAGAAAAACAGCAATCAGAGCGAATAAGAATATATCGAAATACTGCAAGACCGGTCTCTTGATCCTAGTGGTTTCAAACAGGTTGCACTTATATCACAACCGTTGTCGAGAGATGGTATGAACTTAACCAAATGCAAGGGCAACCGGTGATCGCGACCACAGATGTGATCATCTTCACCCTTTGCCACAGCAGACATCTGGGCATGCCTGGCAATCTGCCGCATTTTTGTCGCGTTGTCGTTTTAGCGTCCCGACCATCACCATAGACGACAAGTCTGCAGATTAATGAGAAATCACTGAAATCCAAGTTGTTTTCTGCAATAGTTTCCCCAAGACGTCAGCTTGGAGCGTAAATAAGATGTGATGGTGTCATATTTGCGTTCGGCTGTGCCAGGACATCGCCAGTAAACGGAGAAAAAATGGGCTTTTACTTTCTCGCGATATTCGTCGCCATGCCGATCATCGAGATCGCGGTCTTTATTCAGGCCGGCGAACTGATCGGGCTGTGGCCGACCATTGGCGTGGTTGTTCTGACGGCCATTATCGGGACATCGCTGATGCGCGCCCAGGGTTTGCAAACCCTTGCCAAGGCGCAAAACCAGATGGATCAGGGCGAAATGCCCATCGGGGCAATGTTTGACGGCATCTGCATTCTGGTGGCTGGTGTCCTGTTGCTGACCCCGGGCTTTGTCACCGATACCTTCGGCTTCCTGTTGCTTGTCCCGCCGCTGCGCCAGCTGATCGGGGCCAAGGTGATCATGAAGCTGGTCCAGTCGGGCAATATCCGCACCAATTTCGGGGGTGGCGGCTTTGATGGCGGACCGCGCGGACCCGGTGGTCCACATGGCCCGCATGGCCCGGGCCGTGGCCCGAGCGGCGGTGCAGGGTCGCGTGGTGCGGCAGGATCGCGGTCACGCGGATCGGGACCGATCATTGATGGCGATTTCGAAGATGTCAGCCCGCATGATCCGTCCCGTGATCCTTCCAACGACACCGGATATGATGGCAAATCGGAAACGCCGCGCAATTTGCCCCCCAAGGACGAAACACATAACGAGACGCGCTGAATTCACAGGAAAATCACAAAATCAGAAGGTTGGCCGAGATGTTCGGTCAACCTTCTTTGATTTCGGCGCTCTTGTTGCTGATTACATCAGGCAAACCCGCAGAAATAAGCGCTTTGCGCGCCCTCTGATTGGCTTGCCCGTCTTTGTCAGACGTGCTAGGCCAACAAGTCCAATTCATCTGCCGCGATGAGGCGGCGTCAGTAACAAGCATTTCAGCAAGGTCTGATGACGAAGCTGAAAGCTTTTTTCTGATCAAGACCAAATGACCTGTAAGGGAGCTAGACTTTAATGGCCGACGAGAATACCACCGGTGCAGAAGGCGCTGCAGACCAACAGCAGCAGCCGGCAAACCCGATCACGATCCACACCCAGTACATCAAGGATCTGTCGTTCGAAAACCCGAACGCACCGGAAAGCGTTGCCCTGCAGCAGCAGCCGAAAATCAATATCGATGTTGATGTCGAGGCCCGCACCACTCAGGACCAGAAACTTCACGAAGTCACCATCAAGATCAATGTCAAAGCCGACGTTGGCGACAAGGTGGCCTTCATTGCCGAACTTCAGTATGGCTGTGTCGTGACGCTCAATGTGTCTGACGAACACCGCCTGCCGGTCCTGATGATCGAAGTACCGCGCCTGCTGTTCCCGTATGTCCGCAAGATCGTCTCAGACCTGACTGCAGACGGTGGCTTCCCGCCGCTGATGATGCAGCAGATTGATTTTGCTGATCTTTTCCGCAAGAAATTCGCGAAAAAGATGGAAGGTCAGCCGGCTGGAAACGCCTGATTGACCCCGTATTCCAGTTTTTGGTTCGATACCAAAACGGTATAAAACAAAGGCCGCCAGTTTGGCGGCCTTTTTATTTTAAAATCGAAACGTTTTTGCGGATGGCCCGCCAGGCACGCCCGATCAGAAGGGCCGTGCGATCACCATGAAGACGACAATAATCATCAGGATCGTCGGTACTTCATTGAAAATACGATAGAATTTCTGCGATTTTGTGTTGGCATCCGCCTCGAACGCGCGGCGATAACGCGCCATCATCATGTGTGATGCGGTCAACAGAACCACACAAAGCAGCTTAACGTGGAACCAGCCTTCGGTCATGACACCGGCCGCATGAATCAGATAGCCGCCAAAAATCCACGTCGCGATCATTGCCGGGTTCATGATCGCACGCAGCAATCGGCGTTCCATCACCTTGAACTTCTCGCTGGCTTCTGATCCCGGTTCCACTTCACAGTGATAGACATAAAGCCTGGGCAAATACAGAAGACCGGCCATCCAGGCGATCATGCTGATGACATGCAGGGATTTGATAATGCTGTAGGTATCCATGTCTCTCTTCTCTGGATGTGGCGATCACAATCGGGCTGGTTTTCCGCGTTAGCGGCAGATTTTTGAAATTTTCCAGACCTTAACAGCAATCAGGCCGATTCAAAAACAGAACCGGCCCGATTGGCGTTATCACTGTGATCCAGACCCCCGGGCCGGGATCTAGACCCCGGCGGGTTTGAGGGCGGGTTGCTTGGCCACGGCACAGGAATGTTCATCCGGGCACCACCAGCCGCGTGTTTCGACCGCGTAGTCATCCGGGCCCTTGTCGTCAAGCTCGTCCTGGGTTTGTTTTACAACCGAAACAAGTCCGTTGATGAATTTCGGATGGGAACAAACCGTGCGGACACGCTCATAGACCGGCACATGTTTTTCATGCGCCAGTTCGCCATATTCGATGTCGAGTTCGACCAGGGTTTCCGAATGCTCGGTCACAAAGGCAATCGGCACAACGACAATTGCCTTGTTTTCCGCACCAGCACGCTCGATCTCGTCCTCGGTCGATGGGCCGATCCATTCCATCGGGCCCACCCGGCTTTGATAGCAGACATTCCAGTCCAGCCCCTCGATCGCCATTTTCTCGACCACGGCGGCCGATGTTTTTTCGATCTGCGACTGATAGGGATCACCGCGCTTGGTAATCACCGCTTTTGGCACACCATGGGCCGAAAACAGGATGCGCGGCTTCTCGATGCCAAGCTCTTGGGTCTTGGCACATGCGCGTTCATAACCCGCCTTGATCATCTCGGCCGAGGCCTCAATAAAGCCCGGATTGGTCGGATAGCAGCACGCAGTCTTGATCGGCGATGTCAGGCCAACCTTGGCACAGGCCCGTTTCCAGTCCTTGACCGACGATCCGCTGGTGGTAGTCGAAAATTGCGGATAAAGCGGCAGCAAAATCTGTTCATCTGCCCCCCATGCCTTGACCGCGGCTGCGGTATCATCGGCAAACGGCTTCCAATAGCGCATGGCGATAAAACAACGGTTTTCATAACCGTCATCTTCGCCATTGAGCGCCGTTTGCAAGGCATCAGCCTGCTCCTGGGTCAGTTCCAGAAGCGGCGATTTGCCACCGATATGATCATAAATCTCGCGCGCAATCGGCGCACGGCGACGCGAAATCAGCTTGGCCAGCAAGAACCGGAACGGATTGGGCAGGCTGATGATCGCCGGATCGTTAAACAGGTTGAACAGAAACGGCTCAACGGCTGCCGGACTGTCCGGACCACCCAGATTGAAAAGAACAATGGCGCGTTTCTTGCGCGTCGTTTCGGACATTTGGCTATCCTTCATGGCACAGCGTGTTTCAACCGGTTCCCGACAAACCGGAATATATGTAAATCCGTCGCGCTCCGGGGCCTATTTTGGTCAAACAGGTCCCCAGCGCAACAAACTTAGCCCACTATACGCATTGAATTTTTCAATCGATTTGATTGATTTCAAAAATCACAAAATAAAATGCAGCAATTGCCGGCATTTATCCTTTGTAATCGCGAATGAAGTTCACCAGCTTCTCGACATTTTCCGGCGGCGTTTCCGGCGTGATGCCATGGCCAAGGTTGAAGATGAACGGCCCCTTGCCCAGCGTATCAAGGATGCGTTTGGTTTCATCAAACATCGGATCACCGCCCGTGATCAGCAACATCGGGTCAAGATTGCCCTGTACTGGCCCCAGTTTCTGAAGGTTTTCCGCCACCCAGTCCAGTTTCACCCCACTATCAAGGCCAACAGCGGTTACACCGGTTTTCTGTTTGAAATCAACCAGATGCAAGCCACACCCACGCGGGAAGCCAATAATCGGCAAATCCGGGTGCACGGCGCGCAAGTTTGCAACGATCTGTTTGGTCGGCTCGATCACCCAGCGATTAAAGCCGGTCTCGGACAGAACACCGCCCCAGGTTTCAAACAGCTGAATGCATTCTGCGCCTGCCTCAACCTGTTTCAGAAGGTACTGCGTGGTTGCCTCGACCAGAATGTCGATCAGTTTGGCAAAACCATCGGGATCGCCATAGGCAAAGCGGCGGATATTCGGGAAGTCCTTGGATCCCTTGCCCTCGACCATATAGGTCGCAACGGTCCAGGGCGCACCGGCAAAGCCGATCAGCGCTGTGCTTGACGGGATGGCGTGTGAAAGCTTTGAAACCGTCTCGTAAATCGGACCAAGCGTGTCATGAATGCCATCAACCGAAAGCTTGCCAAGGCCTGAAGCATCTCTGATGGCCTCAAGCTGTGGGCCTTCACCCTGCTTGAATGCCAAATGCTGACCCAGTGCCTGCGGTATAACGAGGATATCGGAGAACAATATCGCCGCATCGAAGTCATAGCGCCGCAGTGGCTGGAGCGTAACTTCGCAAGCAAGATCAGGATTATAGCAAAGATCAAGAAAAGAGCCTGCTTCTGCGCGGGTGGCGCGGTATTCTGGCAAATAGCGACCTGCCTGACGCATCAGCCAGATCGGCGGTACAGGCAAGGTTTCACCGGCAAGGGCACGCAAGAAGGTCTTCTGGGTGTTGGGCATCTGGTTTCCTGTTTCTCTGTCCCGATCGCTTTTTCAAGCTTGGTTCCGGTTCTGAACGGATCGTCAGAAGGTGCCGGAGCCGGTTTTGTGATTTCGTGAATTTTGTCCTGGGGCCTTTGCCAGAACGTTTTCCACGTCCTGCCTAACAAAACCTTATTTAATAAAAAAGGATGTTGTTTGTGAGTGGTTCCCTGTGGATAACAGGGATTAAATTTCACGCACAGTTTATTCACATTCCGACTCGGGAAAAATGATTCATCTCAACCGGTCTTGGGGAAAACTGTGTACGACTCCGACCGACTCCCGGACTCTGCCTTGGGAAAAGACGTTTTTGAATAATGGGGATAAGGTGAATAAGTCTGGTTTTTGCATTCTTATCCCTGTTATTACGGGAAAAATTTGGCACTTATCCCGCTCGGGACAGAGCACTTGAGAAAGTTTGTATGGGTGGGAGGATAATTCCTGTGGAAAAAATCGGGCCGGAGTCGCACCCGTTATCCACATTTATCCACAGGGCCGACTCCGATCCGCTAACTTCGGGTTGCGATAAAAACCTTATCCATCCGGTTAGTGATCGGTATTTTGAACAGCGGGATCGTTGTTTGAATAAAGTTTGAAAAATCGTTTGGTCGGCAAAAAGTGGATAAGATTCTGCTTGGTGATCAAAAATTGACCAAAGAAACGGACAGGCATGGTCGGGACGGACAAAATTTTCCATCTTCATCTGGTCTCGGATTCAACCGGGGAAACCGTTGATGGCATCGCGCGTGCCTGTGTCGCGCAGTTTCCCGATGTGCGTGCCCATGAACATGTCTGGTCGCTGATCCGAACCGACGCGCAGCTGGCGCGTGTCTTGGCCGATATCGAACGCAATCCCGGAATTGTTCTTTATACGGTGTTTGACAAGGACATCCGTCGCAAGCTCGAAGAAGGCTGTCGCCGCTTGCAGGTGCCGCACAGCCACGTGCTTGATAATACGGTGACCATGATGGCAGGTTATCTGGGGCAGCAATCGCACGGCCGGACCGGCGCGCTTCACAAGATGGACGAGGAATATTTCAGCCGGATCGAGGCGATCGATTACACCCTGTCGCATGATGACGGGCAATCGGGCTGGGATCTGGAAGAAGCCGATGTGGTGATTGTCGGTGTCTCGCGTACGTCAAAAACACCCACATCTGTCTATCTGGCCAATCGCGGCATCAAAACGGCCAACATTCCGTTCGTGCCGGGCTGTCCATTGCCGCCGGAACTTGATGGGCTTAAAAAACCGCTGGTGGTCGGTCTGATCAAGGATGTTGATCAGCTGGTCTCGATCCGTAAAAACCGCCTGCGCCAGATCGAACGCGGCGAGGGCGGCGATTATGTTGATCCGGTTGCGGTGCGTGATGAGGTTCATCAGGCACGCCGGTACTTTACCGAACGCGGCTGGAAGATCATTAATGTTACCCGTCGCTCCATCGAGGAAACCGCGGCCATCATCTTGTCAACCATGTATGACCGGCGCGGTCACTAGAAGCGCGGCCCGTAAACGAAGTCGCGCTCTCAATCAGGATAAAGCCATGCCCAATACCCATCGTCTTATTCTCGCATCCAGCAGCAAGGCCCGTCACAGAATGCTGACCGATGCCGGTGTTGAATGCGAAGCCGTTGCCTCGATGATTGACGAGGATGGCTATAAACAGGCGATGAAGGCCGAAGGTGCGACGGCGGCCGAAGCCGCAGAGACGCTTGCGGAAATGAAGGCCCTGCGCATGTATCGCCAGCAGCCTGATGCCATCGTCATTGCTGCCGATCAGATGCTGGAATGCAATGGCATCTGGTTTGAAAAGCCGATAGACCGTGACAATACCCGCGCACAGCTTTTGTCGCTGCGAGGCAAAAGTCACAAGCTGGTTTCGGCCGCTGTTATATATAAAGAGGGCTCGCGCATCTGGGGCACGATTGATACCGCCCATCTTACCGTGCGCAACTTCACCGATGAATGGCTCGAAGAATACCTCGATGCCGCGGGTGAGGAGATTTATCACTGTGTCGGTGGCTATCAGCTTGAAGGTCTGGGCGCGCAGCTCTTTACCGAGGTGCGCGGCGATTACTTCACGGTTCTGGGCATGCCGCTCTTGCCGCTGATCGGCTTCTTGCGCGATCATGGCGTTCTAAAAGCATAAAAAATCCAACTGATACCCAACTGATACAAAGCATTCAGGCAGGAAATATCGTTCGATGACTCCGCATCACACCTATCGCACCCTGACCGGAACCTCGCGCCTGGCGGGCGTAATGGGCTGGCCGGTATCGCATTCGAAATCACCACGTTTGCATGGTTACTGGCTGGCAAAATACGGCATTGATGGTTGCTATATGCCACTGCCCGTGGAGCCGAAAAACTTTCAGGCAGCCTTGATTTCCTTGCGTGATCTGGGTTTTTCCGGGGTCAATGTCACCATTCCGCAAAAGGAAATGGCGATGCCCCAATGTGATGAGCTTTCCGATCGCGCACAGCGCATCGGGGCGGTCAATACCGTGACCTTCGCCAAGGATGGTCGTCTTCTGGGCGACAATACGGACGGCTTTGGCTTTATCGAAAACCTTCGGCAAGTTGCCCCGGAAATTGCTTTTGCCAGTGGTCCGGCGGTGGTGCTTGGGGCAGGCGGGGCGTGCCGTGCGGTGCTTGTCGCCTTGCTTGATGAAGGTAGTCCGGAAATCCGTTTGGCCAACCGGACCCGCAAACGCGCCGAAGACCTGGCCGCTGAGATGAATGATCCAAGGATCAAGGTTGTCGACTGGCCACTTTCCCCCGATGCGCTGGACGGCGCGTCACTTGTTGTGAACACGACAAGCCTTGGCATGGTTGGTCAGCCTCCACTTGAGATTGATCTGGCCGGTTTGCCACAAACCGCCCTTGTGACTGATATTGTCTATGCGCCGCTAATGACGGATCTTTTGGCGCAGGCTAGGGAACGCGGCAATCCGATTGTCGATGGCCTTGGCATGTTGCTCCATCAGGCACGACCGGGATTCCATCGTTGGTTCGGCATTGATCCGGAAGTGACCCAGGAACTGCGCGACTTCGTACTTTCGCCAGATTAAGATCCGAAGGGTAATCTTAACATGAAAATTCTTGGGTTAACCGGCTCCATCGGAATGGGCAAATCAACCGCGGCGGCGATGTTTCGCACCCTTGGTGTGCCGGTTCACGATGCCGATGCCAGCATCCACGAATTGATGGCGCCAGATGGTTTGGGCTTTGATCCGATTGCCGCAGCTTTCCCCGATGTGATCACTGATGGTCAGATTGATCGACAGGCCTTGGGAAAGGTCGCCTTTGCCGATCCGGCGGTTCTCAAAAAGCTTGAAACCATTTTGCATCCATTGGTGCGCGCGGCCGAAAACCGCTTTCTTGCCAAACAGCGCCGTCTGGGGCGCAAACTGGTTGTTCTTGATATTCCGCTTTTATATGAGACATCCGGTGAAAAACGCTGCGATCATGTCGCGGTTGTGACCGCGCCGGGGTTTGTTCAACGTCAGCGTGTTCTTTCGCGAGAGGGGATGACGGATGCAAAATTTTCCGCCATTCTGTCCAAACAGATGCCCGATACTGAAAAGCGAAAGCGCGCCGACTTCATCATCCCGACCGGCTTGGGACGCGCAGTGACTTTTCAATATATTCAGGGCATTATTGACCAACTCAGTTGATCACTGGACCCAGAATACATGCGTGAGATTGTCCTCGATACCGAGACCACCGGCCTTGATCCCTATGCTGACCACAGACTGGTCGAAATCGGTTGTATCGAACTGATCAATCACATGCCGACAGGCCGTCAGTATCACCAGTACATCAATCCCCAGCGCCCGATGCCCAAAGAGGCATTTGACGTGCACGGTCTGGGAGATGACTTCCTCAAAGAACAGCCGGTCTTTGCCGAGGTCGCCGATGATTTCATCGAGTTTATTGGCGATGATTCGGTTCTGGTCATTCACAATGCCAGCTTTGATATGAAGTTCCTGAATGCGGAACTTGAATGGCTGAACAAACCGCGCATTGCCATGGAACGCGCCCTTGATACCGTTCAGATGGCGCGCAAGAAATTCCCCGGATCCCCGGTCAGCCTTGATGCGCTGTGCCGCCGGTTCAAGATCGACAACTCCAACCGCACCCTTCACGGAGCCCTGCTTGACTCCGATCTGTTGGCCCAGGTCTATCTTGAACTGCTGGGGGGCCGTCAGCATGGCCTGTCGCTTGATCCCAACGCCTTGAACGGCGATCAGGATGATGAAAACGGCGGTCGTCGGGTTCTGGGCCCGCGTGGCAACCGGCTGGAACCAAGGCCGCACGTGATCAGCGAAGAAGAGCTCACCGCCCACAGGGCCTATGTTGAAGCCAAGATCAAAGACGCCCTGTGGCTGGGAAAGCAAGAGGCATAAGATGGGAAAATGGCAGTGGCCGAATGTGTGTTTCCCACAGCATTTCAAAAAATGCATCCCCGGCCTTGCCATTGCCCTGTTCTTTACGACCGTTCTAAATATTGTACCGGTCAAAGCCGACGATGCCGGGGCCAAAGACATATCCGGCACCACTGCATTTGACGGCACATATGTCATTCATTTGTCGGAAAGTGCGCGCGCAGGCGCGTCCGGTCGGCCTGAACCGGGCTATTTCGACAATCTTGCCATCGAACTGTTCACCCAAAGCGGCCTTGATATAGAACTCGTGCCCCAAATGCCGTGGAAACGGCAGATGGAAATTGCCGACCGCGAGGCGGGTCATGTGATCTATCCAACAACGCGTGTGGACTATCGCGAGGACGTTTTCAAATGGGTTGGCCCGGTCAGTCGAACAATCTGGAAACTTTACGGTTTTGAAAACAAGGGTTGGCCAGACATCGCGTTTGAAACGCTTCTGCGCGATGCCCGGATTGGCGTGTTGCTTGGCTCTGCGCGGGAGGCATATTTGCGCATGCGCGGGGCGGAACAGCTTGTCATGGTCCCGCGTGAAGAATTGCTGTTGCCGATGATGATGGCTGATCGTGTGGATCTGATCGCGATCGGTGGCAATATCCTGCGCCATTATATTGATCAGGCCCGCAGCGAAAGTCCCGACACGCCGGTCCCGGACGTGGCCGGCGCCTTGCCGTATCGCACCTGTT
>NZ_DBGS01000061.1:0-39072 GCF_002295455.1 Thalassospira sp. UBA848
ATAAAGGATATAAAGGGCCAGCATCACGCCCTTGGCCTGGGCGATGATCAGCATGTCGGTGGGTGCGCCAAAGAAGAAGACGGCAAGGACAACCGTGACAAACCAGGCGGCGGCACCGGCGCGCGCGGCACCCCAGTTCGCCTTGATCATCAGAAACAGAATGCTTGCGATTGGCAGGGCTGCCAGCAGGAAGTCGGTCATGAAGGGCGCACCATAACCTTTTGAAACAAGGGGCTATCGTTGAAGTCTTCAACGGGAAGCGCATATTGTCCGACCAATGATGCAAGCGCAAGTGGTGTGTTCTGGTATTTCGTATGATGAAAGTAAAATGCCGGATTCACGATGAACCCGGCATTTTCAAAAAATAAGGTGTCGCTTGGCCTTAGGCGCAGTCTTTGTTCTCAGACTTTGCGTTCATTTCGCCAAATAGCTCGGCTGCAATTTCAAATGACTTCAGGCGCGCCGACTGATCATAAATGTTGGCCGTTACCATGATTTCGTCGGCCTTGGTCATATAGGCAAATTCGCGCAGTTTCTTGCGGACCGTGTCGCGCCCGCCGATGGCGGCATAGCGCATGGCGTGATCAACCCCGGCCTTTTCAACCCGGTTCCAGATTTCGCTCATATCCTTGACTGGTTCGGGCAATTGGCCCGGTGTGCCGCGCCGCAAATTAAGGAACTGCTGCTGCATCGAGGTTGCCAGATATTCACCTTCCTCGTCGGTATCGGCGGCAAAGAAACCCATCGCCGCAATCGCGTAGGGCTTATCAAGCGCTTCGCTTGGCTCAAACCGGTTGCGATAAAGGGTCAGCGCATCCATCAACATGTCGGGTGCAAAGTGGGAGGCAAAGGCAAAGGGCAGGCCAAGGCGTGCGGCAAGGTCAGCAGAAAACAGGCTGCTGCCCAAAAGCCACATTGGAACCTGCGACCCATAGCCCGGTACAGCCCGGATCGGTGGATTGCCTTCAAGCGGCGCAAGGAATGCCTGCACCTGAAGAACGTCCTGAATAAAGCGTTCTTCGGAACCATGCATGTCACGGCGAAGGGCGGCGGCGGTGCGTTGGTCCGTGCCTGGTGCGCGGCCAATGCCCAGATCAATACGACCGGGATGAAGGGCTTCAAGGGTGCCGAACTGTTCGGCAATTACCAATGGCGCATGGTTGGGCAGCATGACGCCACCTGACCCAACGCGAATGGTTTTGGTGCCCGCTGCGACATGGGCCATAACCACAGACGTCGCGGCACTGGCAATGCCGGGCATATTGTGATGTTCGGCCAGCCAATAGCGATGATAGCCAAGCTTTTCAGCATGTTGGGCGAGTGCAAGCGTATTGCGCAAGGCATCAGAGGGGTGTTCGCCTGCATTCACCGGGCAAAGATCAAGAAGGGAATATCTTAGCATAGCCAGACTTTCGGTTTGGCGCGGGCATCACAGAAACAGATTTCAGCGGCGCGCCGGATTTCACAGTTGGCATTAATCTAGCGTGAAATTGCCCGCATGCCAGCCCCGAGAACCAGATCAGTTGATCCTGTCAGCTTTGATGGGCGGCAAGGGTGCGGCTGACGAAATTACGCAATGCGGTCGAGATATCATTGCTGCGATAAGCCAGTGAAAGCTGTGCAATCGGCACTTCACCTTCGATCTCGCGATAGGCGACACCTTTTGCCTGAAGCTGCGTCATCGGTTTGGGAACCAGCGAAAAGCCAAGCTCGGCGGCAACGAAATTGATCACGGACCCAAGCTGTGGCGCGATCTGACCCATTTGCGGTTCAAACCCGCTGTCCCGACAGGCGCTGACGACCTTGTCGTAATGGGTTGGGCCGACCGCACGCGGGGTCAGGATCAGGGCCTCGTCGCGCAGTTCTGACAGGGCGACTTTTTCACGTTGTGCTGCGGGGTGACCGGAGGGGAGGACAAGCACCATCGGTTCGCTGGAAATCACATGCAGGCGAATGCCATCGCCCGCAATCGTATCTTGCCGCAAAAATACAGCATCAAGACGTTCATCGCGCAGACCGGCGACAAGCTGGGCGGAGTTGGCTTCTTCAAGTGTCATTTCAACGCCGGGATAACTGCGCCGGAAATCACGGAATACGCGCGGGACAGACGGGCTGAAGGCGGCGGACGCCGTGAAACCCACCCGGATCGATCCGACTTCGCCGCGCCCGGCGCGCTGGGCGGCGCGAATGGCGCGTTCTGCCAGATCGGGAAACTGTGCGACGACGTCAAGAAAGGCAGTTCCGGCCTCGGTTAATTCTGCACCATGGGGTACGCGATGAAACAGGGCCGTGCCGATTTCATTTTCCAGATCGCGGATTTGCTGACTAAGCGGGGGTTGCCCGATGCCGATGCGTGCTGCCGCACGGGTAAAGTTGCCTTCGCGGGCGACGGCAAGGAAGTAGCGGATGTGGCGCAGTTCCATCGTTGATATACCTAAAACATATCATAGAAGACACTTCCATATATTGGACGGATAGATGCGATAGTGCAATCATAAGCATCACCCCACGAGATATTCCAAAAGAGGTCGCAAATGGCTGTTCCCCGGGACACTGACCCAGAACAACATTCTGTTAGTGCTGCTGATACGGCGTCATCTGATGCAACGCCCCCTATAAGTTCGCAAAGCCCGCTCGCGTCCACCAACGCAAATGCGTCTGCCGATCCGGTGTGGATTAAACCGGGATCGGCCGCATTTCGCCGTATCAGCATTGCACTGTTCTTGGCAGGCTACGCGACCTTTTCACTGATTTACTGTGTGCAGCCGCTCTTACCGGAACTTTCAAGGCACTTTGTGGTTGGGCCAGCTGAAAGCTCGCTTGCGTTGTCTTTGACCACAGGGTTTTTGGCCTTTGCCATCTTGCTGGCCGGTGCGGTGTCCGAGGCCGTCGGGCGCAAGCAATTGATGCTGATTTCTATTTGTGTGGCTTCGGTTTTGAATCTGATCGCGCCGTTTCTGTCCGACTGGCACGCCTTTCTTGTTGTCCGCGCGCTTGAAGGATTAGTGCTGGGCGGGGTTCCGGCCGTTGCCATGGCCTATCTGGCCGAGGAAATAGATCCTAAAGGCCTTGGCATGGCTATGGGCATCTACATCAGCGGGACCGCGATCGGCGGCTTGAGTGGTCGTGTCGTGATTGGTTTCCTGACGGATATTTTCGGCTGGCACGTTGCGCTCGGCGCGATGGGGGGCTTGGGTCTGATTGCCGCGCTTGGGTTTGCTGTTCTGTTGCCGGCATCACGGAACTTTGTAAAACGTCCGGGATTTCAGGTGGGGTATCACCTGCGGGCCTGGGGCGGGCATATGAAACATGCAGGCTTGCCGTTTGTGTTCCTGATTGGCGCCTTTGCCATGGGCTGCTTCGTGACGGTGTTCAACTATGTCGGTTTCCGACTTTCCGATGCGCCCTATGGCCTGTCCCAAAGCCAGATTGGGTTGATCTTTGTTGTCTATCTGTGTGGGTCAGTGACGTCATCCATCGCCGGTGCGCTATCAGACAAAATCGGGCGTGGTCCGGTGCTGGTCGTGGGGCTGATGCTGGCCGCCCTTGGTGTCGGACTGACCGTCTTTGACAGCCTGCCAGTAATCATTGGCGGGATTGTCATCCTGACCAGCGGTTTCTTCGTTGCCCATTCGATTGCCAGTGGCTGGGTCGGGCGACTTGCCGAAACAGCCAAGGGCCATGCGTCGTCGCTGTATCTTCTGGCCTATTATCTGGGATCAAGCATCATGGGATCGGTTGGTGGCTGGTTCTGGGATCAGGGCGGATGGAACGCGGTTGCGGGCTTTGCCGGATCTCTGTTGCTTTGCGCACTGTTATGCGGGCTTTACCTTTGGGGGCGCGCGGCAAAGGTTGTGCGCCAGTCACAAACCCGGGTTGCCAGAACGGCCTGATCAAAACAAAAACCCCCGCCATGATGGACGGGGGTTTTATCTTTTGGGATGGCTTTGTGTCCGGCCTAGAGCCAATCAGGCGTCGGAAGGCCTTTTTCCTTGAGGAAGGCCGGGTTCCAAAGCTTGCTCTGATAGCGGGTGCCAAGGTCACAAAGAATGGTGACGATGGTTTTGCCTGGACCGAGTTCACGGGCAAGGCGCACGGCACCGGCGACGTTGATACCGGTCGAGCCACCCATGCACAGACCTTCTTCCTTGAGCAGGTCAAACACGATCGGCAGCATTTCCTCGTCCGAGATCTGGAACGGGTGATCGATCTCAACACCTTCAAGGTTGGCGGTAATACGACCCTGACCGATCCCCTCTGAGATCGAGCTGCCTTCGGATTTCAGTTCACCGAACTTGTAGTGGCTGTAAAGGGCCGCACCCATCGGATCGGCAAGGCCGATCTGGACGTTTTTGTTGCGATCCTTAAGCGCCATGGAAACACCGGCAAGTGTGCCGCCGGTACCAACCGCACAGATAAATCCGTCAACCTTTCCATCGGTCTGTTCCCAGATTTCGGGTGCGGTGGTGTCAATGTGACCCTGACGGTTGGCGACGTTGTCAAACTGGTTGGCCCAGATCGCACCATTGGGTTCAGACTGCGCAAGTTCTTCGGCCAGACGGCGCGACACGTGCACATAGTTGTTTTCATCGCGATAGGGAACCGCAGGTACTTCGCGCAAATCCGCGCCGAGAAGACGCAGCAGGTCTTTCTTTTCCTGACTCTGGGTTTCAGGGATGACAATCACGGTGCGATAGCCCAAAGCATTGCCGACAGTGGCAAGGCCGATGCCGGTATTACCAGCGGTTCCTTCAACGATAACGCCGCCCGGCTTCAACAGACCGCGCGCTTCAGCGTCGCGAATGATGGCAAGGGCAGCACGGTCCTTGACCGACCCGCCCGGGTTTGCGTATTCCGCCTTGCCAAGAATGGTGCAGCCCGTCAGCTCGGAAACCTTTTTAAGCTTCACGAGCGGGGTGCGGCCAATGGCTTCGATGGTGCCATTGCGAATGTCCATGACAGACTCCAAACATGGTGGTTTTCAATTAAATTGATTGTTGATTGGTCTTTTTACACACAAAAGTCAAGGCAGTTTAAAATATACAACGTAAATATTGTGTGATTATTGTCGTTTCAGCATATCGAAACAATTCGCTCAAACCCCGCAGTTCTGCCGCAGTCGGTCCCGGTTAAGGATCAGCCACTGAACGGCTATGGTGGTCATTGCATTGCAGAGTTGTCCATTTTGCAACATCGCAATGCATTCCTCGGCAGGCACAGTAAAGACGCGAATATCTTCACCTTCCTCGTCAAGGCCATGCAACCCGCCAGCATGGGTCGCGTCAACCTGCCCGTAATAAAGCGTGACCGTCTCGCTTGAACAGCCCGGGGTCACGTAGTAATGCGAAATCAGTTCGAGTGGTCCGACGATTTTACATCCGGCTTCCTCCATCGTTTCGCGACGCGCGACGTCTTCGGCACTTTCACCGTCTTCAATGATCCCTGCGACAATTTCTGTCAGCCAGACAGGCATGGCGGGATTATCTGCATTTACTGATATGGTGCCGGGGCGAAACTGTTCAATCAGGACGACTTCATCGCGTACAGGGTCATAGGGCAAAACCGCGACAGCGTGACCGCGTTCCAGAATTTCGCGCTCGACAATGGTGCTTTGAGTGCCATCAAATCTGTCATGTTGCAGTTGATAGACGTCAATCTTGCAGTAGCCATCCCACGTGCGGGTTCGGTCAATTATCTTAAAGTTCATGTTCTTCACAGTGTTTCTCTTGGACCGGGTTGATTTTACGCTGCGATGCGGGTTTGTCATTGCCGTCAATATTTGATTATGATTATGTATTAACGGGTTAATTGGTTTTCGATTAATGATGCAGCCTTTTGTTTGGTAGCGTCCTGTATCGGGATAGGACTGGCATCCGCTGGTTTCAATTATATTAGAACTGGTGTAACCTTTTGGATATGGCGCGAATAGAATTAGGTCGTAACTGACTGTGCCTTAATTCAGGGTTTAGGTATCTCGGGGGATACAGGGCGTTGATGCGGTTCGAACCAACGGAAATCGCACGTCTGTATGGGCGATCACGGGTCGGGGTTGTTGTACACAAGGATCTCGAAGCTGTGTATGTCAACGATGCCTATGCGAAAATGGTGGGCCGTCGCGATGTGTCGGACTTCATGAGCGACCCGGACATGCACCAGTATATCCCGCCAAGCTTCCATCACGAGGCAGACAAGCTCTCGGAAAACTACCAAAACAGTAGCGGATTCCACGGTTGGAAAAAAGTTTATAACATCCGAACCGACGGTACCCCGGTCTGGATGGAGATCAGTGACGAGACCGTCGAATGGGAGGATGGCAATGCCGTCCTGACCACAGCCCAGATGATTGACAACGGCACCACTGCGATGCAGGTCGATCATATGCTGGGCCGGTCATTCATTGGTGTGATGGTGCATCGCCATATGACCGCGCTTTACGTCAATGAGAGCTTCGCCCGCCTAATGGGTGCGGAAAGCGCCAGCGCATTCATGGAGAATCCCCATATTCTGCGCTTTATCCCCGAAGAGAACCGACCGCGCGCGATCAAGCATGTTGCAGCCATCCTCAGTGGCGAGCGTCGTGGGGACCGCCATCGTGTGCGTGATATCCTTGATGACGGGAGTTTCGTCTGGCGTGATCTGACCGATGAACGCATTCTATGGCATGATGGCAAGCCCGCCATTTTGACAACGGCACATGATGTCCGTGACGAAGTTGAAATGCATCAGCAACTTGTCCGTGCCAAGGCCAGTCTGGAACAGGCTGTGACCGAAGTCATCCGAATGGTTCCGTCCGCCGTTGCGATGCTGAATGACGAGCTTGAAGTAATTCATTTCAATCACGAATTTTCACGCCTGTTTGGTGTCGAAAAAACGCAAGGGTCGGCAGCAGAATTCGACATATCGGCGTTACATGAATGCTGCGCAGAAATGATGCGAAACGGCCATGGCCACGCCAATATTGATGAAATGCAAACCCCGTCGGGCCGCCTGGCCGATATCCGAATGAATATGATGGATGACGGTGGTGTGATGGTGTCGGCAACTGATATCACTGACCACAAGCGCAAGGAGCAGATGCTTGATACGCTGGCATCGACCGATGCGTTGACACGGGCTCTGAACCGCCGCGGTTTTGAAAGTGCCGTGAGCAGGCTGCGCGAGATTCGCCATCTGAAGGATAAAAGCTGGGTCTTCGGTCTGATCGTTCTTGATCTTGATTATTTCAAGAAGGTCAACGACACCCATGGGCATGCGGTCGGGGATCGTCTTCTTGAAAAGGTTGCCGATACCCTGCGTCAGGCATTGCGTGATGATGACCTCGTTGTCCGTTTGGGGGGTGAGGAGTTTGCAGTCTTGCTGCCGTCTGCGACTGCCGCCGTGACGAAACGTATCGGCGAGCGGTTGGCCAATATGATCCGCGAAATCAAGGTCCCCATCGATAAAACCGGCGAGGAATACGTCCAGATCACAGCGAGTTTTGGTGCGACCGTCGGTGGAGAGGGGCGCCAGAAGTTCATCGAACTGTCAGACGCCATGAATGCCGCAGACGAGGCGATGTATGCCGCCAAGGATGCTGGACGCGATCAGCTCGTTTTCCGTTTTCCGGGACAAGAAGCCGATAGCTGATTGGTTGATCTTTGACTATTATAACCTTCCAGTTCCCGTTGGTGAGTTGTTCATCCGCAAACCTTTGCCAAGATATTGTATGAGGCCGTAATGCGCGTGCGTTCCATGACCAATTCCGATGCCAGTCGCGTGATTGCAATCTATGGTCAGGCAATCAAATCGGGCCACGCGACCTTTCAGGAAGATGCCGGTACTTGGGAAAGCTGGGATCAGGGGCACTTGACGGAATGCCGACTGGTGGCGTGTGACGATCAGGATATCGTCGTTGGTTGGGCCGGCTTGTCGGGCGTGTCCAATCGTTGCGTCTATCGCGGCATTGCCGAGATATCGGTCTATGTCGACCCGGATTGTCAGGGGCAGGGTGTTGGAAAACTGCTTCTGGCAGCGTTGATCAAGGCCAGTGAAGCGCAAGGTATCTGGTCTTTGGAAGCGGGTATCTTTCCGGAGAACGAAGCCAGTCTGGCCCTGCATCATGCACTGGGCTTCGAGACGGTCGGTCGAAAGCGGGGCTTGGGGCGGATGGCCTATGGGCCGATGGCTGGTCAGTGGCGTGATGTCATGCTGTTGCAACGCCGCAGTCAGGTGGTTGGTGTCGATTAACGTAAAATCATGTTGCGCGTATCGGGGCTTTGATCGCGATAACTGCGTTTGATCTGCTGTTTTTTCGAATTTGCATGTGGCTTGGTCGAAATCACCCCGGGTATGCTTTAAATTCGTGCGGCAATAGGGTAATCAACAGGTCTGGGTAAGTGAGAACCCGTAGACCAAAATTTGCCAGGAGCGCCACCGTGAACGAGATCCGTAAAATTGCGCCAGTCGCAATCTGGGAGAATTTCCAGAAACTTTGCGATACCCCGCGTCCGTCCAACAAGGAAGAAGCTGTCTTGCAGCTTTTGGAAAAGATGGCCGACGACAAGGGGGCTGCACATTTCCGCGATAGCGGCGGAAACCTTGTTATATCCATCCCGGCAACGGCAGGATTTGAAGACCGCAAGATGGTCATTCTGCAGGCCCATGTGGACATGGTTACGCAGGCCAATTCCGGATCGACCCACAATTTCGATACCGACCCGATCCGCATGGTGATGGATGGGGAATGGATTACAGCCGATAACACCACGCTTGGCGCCGATAACGGCATTGGTGCAGCGGCCATGATGGGCTTCATGACCGAAGACGGTCTTGAGCACGGTCCGCTTGAACTTCTGTTCACCGTTGACGAAGAGCGTGGTCTGACTGGTGCCATGAATCTGGAGCCGGGTCGCCTTAAGGGTGAAATCCTTCTGAACCTTGATACCGAAGACGAGTACGAGCTTTGTGTTGGTTGTGCTGGCGGTGGTGATCTGGTCGCAAGCTATAAATATACCGAAGAAGCTGTTGGCGCCGTGCAGGTTGCCCG
Organism: Thalassospira sp. UBA848; assembly: GCF_002295455.1. Taxonomy (NCBI): domain Bacteria; kingdom Pseudomonadati; phylum Pseudomonadota; class Alphaproteobacteria; order Rhodospirillales; family Thalassospiraceae; genus Thalassospira; species Thalassospira sp. UBA848. The sequence goes on from NZ_DBGS01000061.1 coordinate 9,026, forward strand.
TGATATTGCGCTGACCGGTTTGAAAGGTGGTCATTCAGGCATTGATATTATCCTTGGCCTTGGCAATGCCAACAAGCTGATAGCGCGTTTCCTGCGCACAGCAATCCGTGATTTTGATGCGCGTATCGTTCAGATCAATGCCGGTACTGCCCGCAACGCTATCCCGCGTGAGTCGTTTGCGACCATCGTTCTGCCGGAAGGCAAGGTGTCCGGATTTGAAGCCGCCCTTGCCGCATTTGCAAGCGAGGTCAAAGACGAAATCGGTGCAATTGAACCCAACTTTGCCATCCGGGCAACCGACGCGGCAGTTCCGGCAAAGGCGATGAGCGCGAAAGATTCTGCTGCGTTCAACAATGCCTGTGTAGGTGCACCGAACGGTGTTCAGGCCATGAGCACATCGGTTGAAGGTGTTGTCGAGACGTCGATCAATCTTGCCATTATCAAACTTGCAGATGGTGCGGCCGACGTCACTTTGTCGGCGCGCAGTTCGATCAATTCTGCCCGTGATGCCATGCGCGAAGTCGCGACCGCCGTGTTTGAAAATATCGGCGCGTCTGTTGCCTGGGGTGATGCCTATCCGGGGTGGAAGCCTGATGCCAACAGCGAAGTGGTCAGCCTGATGAAGTCTGTTCACAAGGACATGTTTGGCAAGGAACCGGAAATTCGTGTCATTCACGCCGGTCTTGAATGTGGTGTGCTGGGCTCGAAATACCCGCATTGGGATATGGTGTCGTTTGGCCCGACTATCAAACGCGCGCACAGCCCGGATGAATGTGTTCATGTGCCAAGTGTTGCGCGGTTCTGGGATTATTTGCTTGCCGCGCTTAAGGCGATCCCCGCCAAGTAAGATCGCCACCAGATAAAGATCATCAGATGCGACTGATCGGGGAACCGTTCAGTCGCATTTGTTTTCTGCACACCAGGCATCGCGGGCATCAGCCCCGTTGCCGGGCACCAGTGCATCAAGATTAACAAAACCTGTTTCGCCGATGCTGGTTTCGACTTCGATCCAGAACCCCTGACTGTCGCCCGCGACATAGACCGTTTCAAAGCGGGTCAGGCGGCGAATGATGTCGTCATTCACGCTTGGACCGTCCCGCAGGTTCAGAAGTTCACGGTCCACGTAATAAGGGTCACGTTCTTCGCCAATAAGGTCTTTGACCTGTCGTGTGATTTCGGAGCCTTGTTTGGCAACAAGTTCCGGAATGTCGCGCGTCACAAAACCCTGTCCGGGACCAAAAGCAATCAGGCCAAGAAAGATGATTAAAAACAGAGGACTGAGATGCATCAGCGCATCCATCATCCCGGCACGTTTCCATTCATCCCGGACACGCCGTGCAGGTTGCCCATCATCAAGGCGGCGCTGACTTGCACGCACCTGTTCGGCAAGGACAGATCGGTTGGTGCCGATAAAATCAAGCGCCTGTATCAATACGGCGCGTGCTAGCGGCTTGTTCCCGGTCCGCTCAAAGGCATTGGCCTGTGTAAACAGCATTTTGGCATTGCCTTCGGGCGGGAAGGTGCCGCCGCGCATGTTGCCAAGAATAGCTTTCCATGCAGGCAAGAAACTCTTCCAGCTCCAGAATCCACGTAACCATGTCTTGAAGCTGGCTTTTAGTGCCATGCGCTTCGCGCCCTTGGGGGCAAGGTTCGCGGTGATGGTTTCTATGTTACAGGAATTCAGAAAACCGCGGACGACTTTGAATTGAACCTGCCTTGGTTGAGCCGATACAACGCCGGTAATTGCACACTGGATGAACCCCTGTGCATTGGGTTCGGTATTCTTGTTTTTATGGCGACGGGCACCAGGATGGATATTGCTTTTTCGCGCATTGGTTTTGGCCTGTTGTTCCCGGTAGGCCTGATTGGCGCGTGCGACTTTTTCTTCTGTCGTTTCGCGGGCCTTTTCCTGTTTGCGTCCGGCACCGGCAAAGCCCTGTTTCTCGCGGTTGGCGTTTTGCGCACCCGCGGCATTCGGCCCATAGGCATTTGATGTGGTGGTGCCGTTTTGCTTGGCACCACTCGCAGATTTTTGCGCACTCGATGTGCTGCCGGTCTGTTTTGGCGGTTTGCGTTCGCCAATCAGGATTTCATAGGCTTCGGTGATGTCCTTGAATTTGTCTTCCGAGTCCGGGTCGGTATTTCGGTCAGGGTGAAATTCAAAGGCCAGCTTGCGATAGGCGAGCTTGATTTCCTTTGCGCTCGCGCCGGGCGCAATGTTCAGCATGCGATAATAGATGCCGAGCTGGTCGGTGTTCATGATGCGAGCAAGTTCCTGTCAGACATGCTTCCCGGCGCGGGAATTCAGTAAATTACATTTTTATCGATAACATTTCGCGGTGCAATCATAGGGGTGAAATCTTAACACGTTGTCACTTTTGACTAATTGCCATATTTTCAAGAATCACTTGAGCACCGAATGCGAACAAACAGGTAGTCGCCTTGAAACTGAAATTCTGGCAACGCAAGTCCAAAGCGGATGACGATATGTCCGAAGAGGACGCAATGTCCGCGGGCGTCGCCGAAGAGGAGGCGCCGGAATTCGAAATGCCGCCTGGGCATCATCTTGGTCTTGGAACACGGTTGCGTGCCAAGTGGGAAGGTTACGACGATCCGGTCGAATACTACCTTTTCCAGCTTGAGATTGACGCCTATGCCGACTGGTTGCGCAAGATGCGGGTCTGGCTGTCGCGACCTGTCGAGCCGGAGCTTGCCGAGCTTGATCTTGATGAAGAAATCGGTCGTTGGCCGCCAGATCGTATCCGTCTTTACGACAAGCTGTTTGATCATGGCATCATGATGCCGGGCGGGCATGAATATGCGCTCGAACTGGCGAAGCCGCTTGCGCTTGACGAGACGCTCAGTTGTCTTGAAATCGGCGCAAGACTTGGCGGTGTTGCACGCGTTCTTGCAGACAGGCTTGGCGTGTGGGTTACCGCCCTTGAGCCTGATGGGGAACTTGCACTTTTGGGCATGGAGCGATCCGTTCAAGCCGGTGTGCAAAAGAAAGTCCCTGTACAGGCATTTGATCCGTTGCAACCAGATTTCCGCAAGGGATATTTCAACGTCGTCTATTCCTATGGCGAACTGTTCAAGATCCCGGAAAAGAATACGTTCCTGCAGGCGCTGGCAGAAACCCTTCGAGAACATGGCCAGCTTCTGGTGACGGATTATGTTCTGACACGCGACCTTGATGACAATGAACTGGAAAACTGGGCAAAGCTTGAGGACGAAGAACTATTCCCTTGGACCGCGCAGGAATATAAATCGCGACTGGGCGAGCTGAAATTTGACATACGCATTGCGAAGGATGAGTCAGAAACGCATCTCAAGCACATCAAGCTGGCATGGATGACCATGCTGTCTGACATTCAGAGCTCTGGTTTGGACACCGATATGATGGATTATCTGGAGCCAGAGATGGAAATGTGGATGAATCGTGTAAAAATGCTTGAAAATGGAAGCCTGGCCTTTTATCGGTTCTACGCAACAATCAACTGATCGCTCGGGTCCTCGGTCCTGACGCGAGACTGCTGCTGGCGACATGGAGCGGATTTATGCCACTTTCTGTCGCCGCAACCTGTTTTAAGTGTTGACAGGGGCATGTCGTACTTCTATTTTCCGGCTTCCTCGAAGGGGCCAAGTTTCTAAGGTTTAAGATTATGAAGATCCGGAACTCATTGAAATCCGCGAAGCTGCGGGAAAAAGGCTGCCGTATCGTGCGCCGCCGTGGCCGCGTATACGTGATCAATAAAAAGAACCCGCGTTTCAAGGCGCGCCAGGGTTAATTCCCGGTACCTTGTTCTAAGGTTTTACAAAACGCCGCATTGGTTATTCCAATGCGGCGTTTTTGTTGTTTGGTGTTCAGGCACCTGACGTGCCTTCGCCGATCTGTGATTAAATGTCGGTTAGAGTTGTAAACAGCTCTGTCTTGCCGTGGCGGCCCCGTAATAGAACATCCCCGGCTTTACTGACGCGATCAGGGTTGGCCATCAGCTTACGGGTGGATTCCGAAATCAGGATGTGGGTTCCCAATATCTTGTTTTCCTGCTCCAGCCGAGAAGCTGTATTGACCGCATCCCCATGCACCGTAAAGGACAGCCGCGCCTTTGCGCCGACATTCCCGGCCACCATAGAGCCGGTATTGACACCACAGCGCACCTTTAACTCAAGGCCCTCAAAGGTGCGTTTCTTGACTTCCTTTTGCAGGGCGATGGCACTGTCCACTGCCGCGTCGGCGTGCTCTGCCAGATCATCAAACACGTTATAGACCGCAAGGATCGCATCGCCCTGGAACTGTGTGATGATGCCGCCATGATGTTCGATTATCTGGGTCGCGCAGTCGAAATAGTCATTGAGCATGGCGATGATCTGTTTTGGATCAAGGCTTTCACACATCGATGTGAAGCCGACAATATCAATGAAAAGAACGGTTGCCTCGGTTTGTTGCGGGGGCAGAACGCCGGAATCATTGCCTGATGCCAGAAGCTTTTTGGCAATGGATTGCGGGACGAACTTACCAAACAAGCTGGTGATGCGTTCTCTGTCATGGACTGCCATCATCATGTGATTGAACGAACGCGCGGCATCATCGTATTCGCGAATACGACTGCCCTTGAGTTGCGGTACGTCGATTGACGCAATGTCTTCGTCCTCAAAGGCGCGCGCTGCACTGGCAAACCGCCGGATCGGCTTGGTGAATTGTCGGGAAAGAATGATGGCCACAATCACCGACAAAATGAAAACGCCGCCGCCCAAAACGGATGCCAGAACCAGGCGGTTCCATTCATCATTGAACAGTTCTTCGTCAAAATACATACCGATAATGACTGGCGAAATTGGTGCGGTCAGGATCTGGCGCGATACAATCAGGTGGTAGCGATCATTGTAGTCAAGACCCGCCAGCCGGATGCCGCTATTGTGGCGCTCGTCATTTGGATCAAGCGGGATGTTTTCCGATTTGCCAATATTGGCCAGAACCGGATCGCCGATATCATGGATTGTCGGCAACGGAATTGGGCTGCGCGCGATGTCTGCGCCATTAATCAGTTCATTTGCCGTGTTTTCGCCCCAGTGGCGCAATTGTGGATGCGCCATGACGCGGTTGCCCCCGATCAGGATGAACGGTGTTCCGGGCAAGTCTTCGCGCCCGCGGATCAGGCTCTCCGACAGGCTGGACAGTGAAAGATACTGAATAAAGGTGCCAAGATAGTGCCCCTCATAAAACAGGGGCACCCAGCTTGTCAGGACAGTACGATTGAAATAGGGATCCCAGCGCGGATAGCCCGTTTTGTTCTCGGTCGGACCCCGAATTTGGGACAGTTCGGAAAACAGTATGTCGTCAGCTGGCAGAGTTCTGCGAATTTCGCTCATATCTGCGGGGCTAAACCCAATGAATTGGCGATCACCCGTAACCAGCCCATAAGCCATGACGTCCATGTCGGCCGCTGCCAATGCGCGCATGGCGTTTCGCCAGCCATATTGGAAGCTTGGGTCAAGGGCACCGGTTGACACCTGTTCAGCCACCCAGTCAGAGCGTTTGTCGACCTCGTTCATGCGTTCTTGCATGGTGCGCTGAACCGATGTCAGGTCAATATCAGCAAGCATCACCCACAGATTGCGGGTGTTCTCGTAGGCGGCTCCAAGACCGACATACAGGGATAGTCCGACACCAAAAACACTGGTCGCGATAAAACCGGCAAGCAGGACAGAAAGGACCGAATATCTGCGTTTCTTCGTCACGCGGTTTCTTCCAGAAAAGAGGTTTTCCCCAACCCCGAAGTCATCTTAACGGCGATCGAATTTGGTTGAAAGTATGATCGAACTTGATGTGCGTTTTATTCCAGACATTTCGCCAATCCGGTCCAGAACCCCGTCGAGTTCCTCGGGCGTGTTGGCGGCGACTTCAGCGATCAGGTCATACTCGCCCGAAACAGCAAGACAGCGGATGCAATGCGGGATTTTTTGCAAGGCACCGACCACACCGGCTGACTGCTTTTGTTCAAGCTGAATCATGACTTCGGCCAACAATACCGGCCTTGCGGAATCGCCCAGTTGAACGGTGTATCCCGTTATAATGTTGGACTTTTCAAGCCGTTCAAGGCGTTCCTGAACCGCACTTCGAGATAGTCCGACACCACGGGCCAAGGCAGCGGTCGGGATTCGCGCATTTTCCTGCAATCGTGCGATCAGTTGACGGTCAACTTCATCAATATGACGTTTCATCGGTTGAGCCCATTAAAATGACGGGTTTTTGTTTCTTTTTGACAGTATTGCCGGGTTGTAAGCGTTCGTCCAGAGGCTGAGCATTATCAGGCAACAACAAAACGTGATTAGGGCAGGTGCAACATCGACGGTGATGGAGCCTGTTTGTTTGGGAGTTAGAGAAAATGAAAAAGATTTTGATCCTCGGTGCCGGGAAAATCGGTCGTATAGCTGCTGTGATGCTTAAGGAAAGTGGGGATTACGCGGTAACTCTGGCGGATGCGAGTGGGGATATGCTCGAAATCTGCGCCAAGGACGATGCCGCAACGCTGATAAAGGTCGATGTCACCGATGAAGCCGCACTGAAAGATGTCGCCAAGGGGCATGATGCGATCCTGTCGACCTGTCCGTTCTTTTTGAATGTTGCGATTGCGCGTGTGGCGCGCGCTGTCGGTGCATCTTATTTCGATGTAACAGAAGACGTCGAAACGACGCGCGCCATTCGTGAAATATCCAAAGGCGCAGACAGCGCATTTGTTCCGCAATGCGGATTGGCGCCGGGCTTTATTTCAATCGCTGCACATGACCTGTTTAAGCGGTTTGACCATGTCAACAAACTGAGATTGCGCGTCGGCGCCTTGCCGCAAAACCCGACCAACCGCCTGAAATACAATCTGACCTGGTCCACAGACGGACTGATCAACGAATATCTCAACCCGTGCGAGGCGATTCTTAATGGGAAACGCGTCGAGGTTTTACCGCTTGAGGGGTATGAGCGGTTTACCATCGACGGGACAGAGTATGAGGCCTTCAACACTTCCGGTGGTGTCGGGGCATTGTGCGACATGCTTGAAGGCAAGGTTGATAATCTTGACTATAAAACAGTGCGATATCCGGGACATCAGGAGATCCTGAAAATCCTGATTGAAGATCTGCGTTTGGGGGAGCGTCCGGATATGATGAAGGAAATCTTTGAAAACGCCCTGCCGATCACCAAGCAAGACGTCATCGTCATCTTTGCCGATGCAATCGGGACCAGACGTGGCGAACTGTGTGAGGAAAGCTTCATTCGTAAGGTGCACGGTACGCGTGTCGGCGGGATTGACTGGTCAGCGATCCAAATTACGACGTCTGCGGGCTTGTGCGCCGTGATGGATATGGTTCTTACCGGAAAACTGCCAAGCCAAGGATATGTGCGGCAGGAAGAAGTTCGATTGGAAGACTTTTTGCAAAATCGTTTCGGGCGATATTTCGGAAAGCCGGCCTGATCGCATCTGATCAAGTCCGAATGACGTCTTGAACATCAAACCCTCTGGAGGCGTTCCTTCAGAGGGTTTTTCGTTATTTCAAACTATTACCTGATGAAACCTGACCGTAGTTTTCAGATTAGGCGGCTCTCTTTGCGGATCAGAAACGTCATGTTTTTGCAGGCGTGGATTGCCCTGAAAATTTGTGGCAAAGACGTGGTTTGTTAACGCTTGGCTCTTATGGTGGGATCAAATTCGGTTTCTCTTGGGTAATAGGTATTTCTTGTCTGATTTTGCTGACATCTACCATTCTGCATTGAACCTGTATGAAGCAGGTCGGTACGCAGAGGCAGAAGAAACCTGTCAGAGAATGATCCGGTCATTCCCGCAGGCCGCAGAGGCAATGCATCTGGCAGGGCTCGTTGCAATGGCACACGGAAACCAGACATTGGCGGCAGAACGCATGGGGCGGGCCGCAATTGCAGATGCCAATAGTGCAGAAATTCAGCATGACCACGCACAGGCGCTTAAGGCGATTGGCAAGCTGCGTGATGCGGTGGGCGCTTTCAAGCGTGCCATTCGGCTGTGTCCGGATGCACCGGCCCTTTATTGCAATATTGCCAATACTTATCGTCAGTTGGACGAGCTTGAGGTCGCACGCGAAAACTACGAGTACGCGCTTGAACTGGCACCCGATGTTGCCGAAATCCATGCCAATTATGCAGCCTGCCAGTATGCGATGGGTGATATTGACGGGGCTGAAACATCCTGTTTGACGGCGCTCAAGATGCGCGATGACATCGTTAATGCGCTCGTCCTGATTGGCCAGATCAGGTTGGATCAGGGACGAACTGTTTCGGCAAGTGAACCGCTGCGCCGCGCATTGTCGTTGGATCAGGGGAACCCGCGTGCCTTGACCGCATATGGTGATGCCTTGTTTCGGTTGGGGCAGTTTGCAGGTGCGCAACACTGTCTGCGGCAGGTTCTTGCCCTTGATCCCGACGACGCCAAGGCGCGCCGCACACTTGCGCTGCTCAATCTTCGTGTCGGGCAGGGCACAGAGGCGATCGGCGCGCTAGAGCCGCTTCTGGCGCAATCGCCCGATGATCCGCAATTACTGCTAATGATGGGCGAGGCCTTGAGCCTTGTTGGTCGCCATGGCGAAGCCGTTGAAAGGTTCGGCGCTGCTATCGGGGCGGGCGGGGGCGATGATGCCGTTTTCCGCCTTGCGCTTGAACTGGCTGAAGAAGGTGATACCGGATCGGCCCAGTCCGTATTGCAAAACGGCATTGATCGCAAAATTGCTGCCGGTGAAAACACCGCCTTGTTCCGTACTGCGCGCAGATTGCTGTTTGCGCCTGTTCCGACCGATCTGGCCGCCCAAAATGACGAGGTAGTCCGCGATCTTCTCGATGATACGCTTGATGAAGACGCCTTGGAGCCCGACCTTGAATTTGTTGGTTCTGAGCGGATTGATCCGATTGTTCTGACGCGGTTCCCACCGGTCTGGCGCGCGGCATTGCGTCCCGAAGGCGACAAACAGTTGCGTGCGGTCGGGCATTACTGGGAACGCCTTGTATCAGGTTACGATGTCCCGGAAGTCAGCGCGGGCGCATCGCGTACGGGCGGGAAAACCCGCCTTGGTATTGTGTCTGCCAATATGTGTGAAAATGGTATCGGGCGATGGATTGCCGGTCTTGCCGATGCGATTGATCGTGACCGCTTTGATGTGACCATTATTCGCCCACCCACGGGTGAAGATGATATTACCGCACGTATTGACGAACATGCCGATCTTGTCGTGCCCTTGCCCCTTGATCCATTGCATTCCGCACGGGTGATTGCGGGGCTTGGACTTGACGTTTTGCACTATATCGATCCGCAGTCCGATGCCTATACCATGTTGCTTGCGAGCTGGCGTTTGGCGCCGCTGCAAATTTCCGGTGGGGGTATTGCCGCGACCAGCGGATTGTCGAACATCGACTATCATTTGATTGCCGAGGACTGGGAAACGGCGGGGGGCGAGAAGCGGTTCAGCGAAAAGCTGGTGCGTCTTCCTGGCCTGTTTGTTAATGCACGTCCGCCAGAACCGGTTGAAATGTCGGCCACAGATTTGCAACGACGCTGGCGACTGGCGCAAGACCGCAATACCTACCTTTGTCCGCAGCCACTTGATGTTTTAACAGCCGAGTTCGATCCGCTGATTGCCGAAATTCTGCGACTGGACGAAACCGCCGAGCTTCTTTTGATTGCGCCGGAACGTGACAGTTGGGATGCCGCATGGGGGCGGCGGTTTGCTGTCAATCATGCCGATGTTGCCGGGCGGATGCGGTTTGTTGATGTGCGTAATCGGGCCGATTTGCTGTCGCTTTTATGTGCTGTTGATGTAGTCCTTGAAAGTCCGGCCTGGAACGATGCGATGTTGGCCTTTGACTGTCTGGGGCTTGGTGTGCCGCTTGTTACATTGCCGGGCAACGCCGCACGATCACGCAGAAGCCATACCTGTTATCGCCAGATATCGGTCTTTGATTGCGTTGCCTACCATTCGGCTGATTTCGTTGATACGGCCCTGACACTGGCGACCGACAAGCGCCGTCGTTCGGTCGTGTCACATGCCATCAAAAGCCGTTCACACGTCCTGTTTGGTCAGAAGTCATCGTTTGATGCCTATATGCAGTTCCTTGATCGGTCGATTGCGCTGCCAACCAATAAAGTGATTTAATTTCCAATAGATAACCTTGAAACAGTCTCGTTGGCGCACACATCATATGGGGATGTTTGTGCACGGCAGCGATGCCAGTTTTGGTTGAGGAAATTTTATGGCCTTGCGTTTTTCCAAGGGGCAGATCGTTCGTTTGATGGTCGCCTTGGCTATTGTGGTTATTGCGGTTTGGCAACTCGCCCCGCTCACGGTTTCTGATATCCGGCCGAACGGTGTCGTAAATGCCAAACTGGTGACCATTCAGGCCCCGATCAGTGGTCAGCTTGTCCGCGCCATTCCCGATGTTGGTGAACCGATTTCAGCCGGATCGATTATCACACGTATTACCGATGATACCGAACCTCAGGCGCTTCTTGCACAGCTTGACGGCGAATATCAGCTTCTTCGGTCGCGGAAAACCGCGTTGATCGAAAAGCTGTCGACCCTGAACGGCTTGCGCCGTGACCTTGGCGAGCGGGTTCGTGAAATGGTGTCGGGGTCACTCGAAAGCCTGCATTACAAAACCCTTGAAGCACAGGCACGACAGAAAGGCTGGCAGTCAGTCGTCAAGGAACGTGAATTAAGCCTGAGCCGCCAGAATTCATTGCTTGCAGATGGGCATGTCGCAAAGGCGCGCGTGGACGAGGCAGAAAGTTTGCTGGAACAGGCACGCCAAGAGGTCGAACGCGCCCGGGCTGATGAAGAACGCTACCGCAAGGAATCGGGTTCGCTTGAAAAGGGCGTCTTTGTCGGCGATGGCCAGAATGACGTGCCTTATTCACAGCAGCGCCTTGATGAGGTCGTGCTCGCGGTTGCCGACCTTAACGTTCAACTGACCGAAACAAACGGACGCATGGCGTCGCTTGAAAAACAGCTGCGTGATGAAAGAGCGCGCGCCGGTCGTCGCGAATCCATGCTTGTGCGAAGCCCGATTGACGGATTGGTCTGGCGTCGGATCGCGGCAGAACTTGCAACCGTGACCCAGAACAATGATCTGGCCAAGATCCTTGATTGCTCGGACATTCGGATCGAAGTTCCGGTCGATGAAAGCCTTTCGGACCGGGTTTTGATCGGTGCCACGGTTTCGGTTCGCCTGCAAGGGTCGCCAGAAGTTTATGAAGGTATCGTAAGCGGAGTGATTGGCACGCGCGCGGTCACGCCGGAGCTTGAATATGCTGCCTTGCCGCCACTTCTTAAAAAGGACGAAGTTCTTTTGGTTGTGCAGGTGCCTGATGCCGGTTTTGAAGATCGTCCGGAAACATTTTGCAATGTCGGGCGTCGGGCTGAAGTCAGTATTCCCAGTCGACTTAACAGCTGGTTTGGCGAAAGCGACCCGTCATAATGAGCTGGATCGCGCAATTCGCACCCTTGGCACTTGTCATCGGTGTCATGATGCTGGCATCGCCATTTTTGCGTCGTGACCGGCTGTGGGCGCGTTGGCTGGTTGTGTTTTTCCTGATTGCTTTGATCGCGCGCTATTTGCCCTGGCGAATTACGGAAACTGTATTACCTGCCGATCTCACCACCTTTCAGGGATGGTGGATCGTTTTCCTGTTTGCGATCGAGATCGTGTTTCTATGCGACATGCTGCGCCAGTCGCTTGTTCATTGTAAAATTGTCGATCGCAGTGCCGAGGCCGATCAGGCCTACGCCCGACTGTCTGCCAGACCGGTTGAAAGCTGGCCCAGCGTGGATGTTTTTATCCCCAGTTATAATGAACCACTTGATGTGTTGGAGCGCAGCATTGTTGGTGCGCTTGCAATCGATTACCCGAACAAGACGGTCTGGGTACTTGATGATGGCAAGCGCGACTGGTTACGCGACTTCTGCGAGGAGAAGGGGGCAAAGTACCTGACGCGCAAGGACGGCAGTCACGCAAAGGCCGGAAACGTGAATAATGGCCTCGCGCATTCCGGCGGGGATCTGGTTTGCATTTTTGATGCGGATTTTGTGGCCTATCGCCATTTCCTGAAACGTGTCGTCGGTTTTTTCGAGGATCCGACGATAGGTATTGTTCAGACTCCCCAGCATTTCTTTAACAAGGATCCGATGCAGCGCAATCTTTGGATTGCGGATCGGTGGCCCGACGAACAAAGGCTGTTCTTTGATCATATTGCGCCATCGGTTGACGCATGGGATTCGATGTTTTGTTGCGGGTCCTGCATGGTCATGCGGCGCAAGGCCCTTGATGCGATTGGGGGCGTGCCGACGGCATCAATCACTGAGGATATTCTGACCTCGCTTGAGATGCTGCGCAAAGGCTATCGCACGCGTTATCTCAATGAAAAGCTGTCGATTGGGTTGGCAGCCGAAAGCCTTCTGGCATTTCATACCCAGCGAGAACGCTGGTGCCAGGGGGGCATTCAAACACTGTTCCTGAAGGCTGGGCCGTTGGGGCCGGGACTTTCCCTTTGGCAGCGGATTTTGCTTTTCCCGATCTATTGGGTGTTTCACATTCCGGCACGCTTGCTGGTGATCATGATCCCGATCCTTTATTTCTGGTTCGGGTTGCAACCGCTTGAGAATGCCCGAAGCTGGGAAATCTTCTATTGGCAACTGCCGGTGCTGATTGCCGGGTGGGGAACGGCGCTCTGGCATAATGGTCGGCAGGCCTATCCGATTGTGAATGAAGGGCCTGCGGTGCTCGTATCACTCAGGCTGTTTCCGATTGTTGTGTCGTCGCTGATACGGCCATTCGGGCGTCCATTCAAGGTGACCCCCAAAGGATCGCAGTCCGGAGTGGGGAACTCGATGAATGAAGCGATCATTCTCGGTGTGTTGTTCGTCCTGACGATTGGCGGGTTCTTTTATAACATCAATACCGATATCCGGATTATCGACAATGCCAACTTTCTGGCAGTTGGTGGTCTGTGGGCTGCGGTTAACTCGCTGACATTGCTTGTCGCGATATTGATTTGCTTTGAAAGCCCCGTGCAGCGCCAACAGGAACGTTTCCCGATTAGCCTTAAAGCGCGGATCAGGGTCAAAGGTGATGACCAACCGCTTGAGATGAACATCACGGATATGTCGTTGGGCGGGGCGCGCGTGATGTGTCCGGCAGAAGGTGTTGATCGCAACAGCTTCCAAAAAGGGGCATTAATTCAGCTGGATGCGGACGAATTGCCGCTTCTTGACGCCAGTCTTGCGCGTGCATTTGTTAATGATCAGGAACAATTGGTTCTGACCCTTGATTTTACGCCGGAACCAGTCGGTGAGGTACGTGATGCGTTGATCCGCGTGCTGTACACAAGCGGCATTGATAACGCCTCAAAGCCAGCGGGAAGTTTCGCGCTTTGGGGGGCTTTGTTGCGCCGGATTTTCGGACGCGGGCCGGTAAAGAGCTAGGGCCGCGATATGAGTTTGAGCCTCTCCTAGCTCAGCGCGTCAATGTCAGCTTCGGAAAGTGCTGCTGGGACGATGGTTAGTGGAAGGCGCAACTGACCGATGGTGTCACTTTTGGTCAGTGCCGTGATAAGCGGGCCGGGGCCGTCGCTTGTGGTGCCAGCGGCCAGAACCAGAATGGAAATCTGTTCTTCTTCGTCAAGCAGGTTCAGCAGTTCATCCTTGATCCGGCCCTCGCGAATGAACAGAAGAGGCATGCTGCCGGTTTGTTCGTGAACATATGCAGCCAGTTCGTTGACCCGTGATTCTGCCTCGTCGCGGGCTTCTTCCTTCATCAGGTCACCAACAGCCATCCAGTGCTGGAATTCGGCAGGTTCAATAACGCTCAAAAGGGCTACGCGGCCGCCGGTATGTTGCGCACGACGGCAGGCATAACGCAACGCCTTGGTCATTTCATCGCTGTCATCCACGACAACAAGAAATGTCCTGTTCGAAGTCGCACGAAGTTCCTGATCGGCATCAAAAGAAGGCATATGGGTTCTCTGAACAGTTGCACTCAACCGCTGCGACACTGAACAGATGTGGGACTGTTGTTACGAGCGGGCAGACAAATTGTGCCGCAACTCGTTGCCCGTTTCCAAGTGATTTTTCGACGCAACGCCAAAGATTTATGCGTTGCATTCTCCGGGAAGGGGATGCTGCGACCGCGAAATAAAACGGGTGCTGAAAGCGTGCTTGTATGCTGAGCGCGGCAGAGCGCTGTTAGCCTTTGCGGAATGCGACACTGGCAATCCAGCCGGCAACCACAGCAATTATCACCGCAATGATGCCGTACAGTGCTGAATAGCGATGGGCAAATGCATAGACCTCGGCACTAACCCCCGTTTTTGAGACAACCAAGGGTGTGGTTTTTACACTGGCAACCCCGCCATCGCGCATCAGATAGACATTAATGGTGTATGTGCCAGTCGGTGTGTTGGCCGGGAAATGGATATCGGTTCGAAACAGCTGATTGGACAGGAAGCTGATTTTTGCGGGGCGTTCACCAAACAGACCGGCATTTTGCATATTGCGCACCAGTGCCTCGCGGTAGACTTTTTTGTCTGCATCGGTCAAATCGCTTTCGGCAACAAAGCGTTGATTATGTAAGCCGATGCGGTAATCCAGCAAAACTTCAGGTGGGGCGATAATATCCATCGGGCGGTTGGATGCGCTTGCGTAATAGGCAGGGATGTTTTTATAGCGTGCGCTTTCGCTGTTTACCCAGATGCCGACCTTACGTTCTTTCTTGCGAACGACCATGTCCTGATCCGGGCCGCGCACGGTAACGATCACGTCGCCTTCGTCTTCGACCGCACCGAAAAGAAGCACTTTAGTTCCTGTGAAGCCGGTTGTAATCGCAACCAGATGATTGGACAGATCAACAACTAGCGGATCTGCAACGGCCTTTTTGGTAACTGTTCCAATGCTCAGAATGGGCAACAGCGCGGTCAATATAACCGTCAAAAATACGCGCGAGGAGACTGTCATCACAGATCCCCCGGCATGACGGAATAAAGATCACCCGGGGTAATCACCAGATCAAACAGCAGTTTCAAGCAAACTGACAGAACCAGAAGGCCGAGCAGGGCGCGCAGGTGCTCTGCCTTCAGTCGGGCGCCAAACTGTGCGCCGAACTGTGCGCCAATGACACCGCCAATCAAAAGCAGGATTGCAAGTGCAACATCAACTGTCTGGGTCTGGACCGATTGCAGGAACGTCACGTTTGCGGTGACAAAGATAATCTGAAACAGCGAGGTGCCGATAACGACACCTGTCGGCATGCCAAGCAGATAGATCATGGCGGGAACCATGACGAAACCGCCACCGACACCCATCAGGGCTGTTAACATGCCGACGAAGAAACCAACCGCCAGCGGCAAAAGCGCACTGATGTAAAGCCCGGAGCGATAAAAACGCATCTTGAAGGGCAGGCCGTGGATGAAGCTGTGCTGATGCTTCTTGGTGCGGCGGACCAGACCACCACGGCGCCGTGTCCGGAAAATAGCGCGGGTGGCTTCAAACAGCATCATTCCGCCGATGATGCCAAGAAAGATCACGTAACAGAGCGAGATAACAAGGTCGATTTGTCCCAGAGAACGCAACCAGGCAAAGACCCACACACCCACCGTCGAGCCAAGAATACCACCTGCCAGCAGAACAAGGCCCATCTTGAGGTCGACATTGCCACGTTTCCAGTGGGCAAAAACGCCTGAAACAGATGATGCGACGATTTGGTTTGCAGCAGTTGCAACGGAAACAGCCGGGGGAATACCGTAAAAGATCAAAAGCGGGGTAATCAGAAACCCGCCACCAACGCCAAACAGGCCAGACAAAAAGCCGACCCCGCCGCCCAGTCCCAGGATGAGGAATATATTTACCGATATCTCGGCAATCGGGAGATAGATTTGCATCGCGGGCAGGCTAACAGCGTTTGATTGATTGTTATTGTTCAGTCTAACATATTGTGCAAATGCAACAATCGCCAAATGGCGCTATATCGCACTGGTTTCGTATTTTTTATAAGGTTTCTCATGCCGTCATCTTCAAGTGACCCCCATGATGCAATTCTGGATGCGCGCGGGCTGATATGCCCGATGCCGGTTCTTAAGGCGAAAAAGGCGTTGCGCGACGTCAAGGACGGCGGGATCCTTAAGGTGTTGGCAACCGATCCGGGATCGGTTGCTGATATGAAGTCCTTTTGCGAGATGACGGGAAATCGCCTTGTTTCCTCAGAGCAAGATGGAGATGTATTCATCTATCACATTGAGAAAACAGGTGCCTGACGCCTGATCTGCAAGCGCCCCACAATGAAAGTACCTTTAATGCCGCCACCCTCATCTGACCTGACATGGACCGATTGTGATTTTGATGATCTCACAGTCCGACAGGTTCACAGTCTCCTGAAGCTCCGCCAGCAGATATTCATCATTGAGCAAACCTGTATTTTTCCAGACATCGACGGGCTTGATCCGGCGTGCCGTCACGTGATTGCGTGTGATGGGGACGATGTGTTGGCAGCGGCGCGGATCGTGGCACCCGGGATTGATCCGGATCATGCAGAACAAGGTGACCGACCGGCAATTGGACGCGTAGTTACCAGTGATATTTTGCGCGGGCAGGGCGTTGGTCGCGAAGTGATGCAACGTGCAATTACGGCATGCACACGCGATTTCGTCGGGAAACCAATTTATCTGAACGGGCAGTTATACCTGCGGGCCTTTTATGAAAGCCTCGGCTTCGTTCAATTTGGCGACGAATACGAAGAAGACGGTATTCCCCATATCAGTATGGAACGTCCAGCAGGCTAGAACCCAATAACCAACACCAGCGGCAATCAACGAACGCCGCTGGTCGCCATGCCAGTGAAGAATTCAAGCTGCCAGTTCATGTCATCCTCGCTGAGCGGATATTGATTGCCGCTGCGCGGATTAAGGGTTTGACTGGGCGGAACATGGCCCAGTTTAACCTGAATCTTCACTGCAAGGTCGGCAGGAAGCCCTGCTTTCCATGCAAGCGAGACAACGCCTTTGGCGGAATGGGTGTTAAGGACCTTGGAAACCGCCTCTGGCGGGATACCGGCCAGAACCGCAAGTGACGCACGCGCGAACTTTACGTCATTGGCCGCCAGTGCTTTTGCCACTTCCTTATCGGTCAGTTTTTTCTTGGCATGCATCGCCAAGGCCTTGTCAAAGGCAGGTTCTTCTTCCTCTTCGTCGTCGTCAGCGACTACACCTTTTTTGTCAGACTTCTTTTCAGACTTCGGCTCTGGCTTGGCTGCAGTTTTGGACTTGTCCTTGTCAGCCTTGATCTTTTTTGCGTCGGTGGCGACGTCATCGCGCTTTTCGAATTCGCCAGAAGCGATCCTGCGCTGAACGACTTCGCGAACGGCGTCGAGCTGATCCTTTTTAAGGTCCTTGCGGCGTTCAAGAACACTGATCAGGTTTTCGGCAACAAATCGGGCCAGTTTTCCAGCGGCCGTCGGTGTCAGGGTCGGACGTTCGACCAGCGGTTCGTGCCATTCCGGATAGTCCGGGGCGCGATCAATTAATTGATCGAGTGTTTCTTCGCGGATTTGTGCCGACTTGTTGCCAAGTAGATGCGAAATTGCATCCTTGTCACTGCTTGCTGCAATTGCATCCGCCAGTTTTTCACCGACATTTCTCCGGCGCGAGACAAAGCTCAGAGCGCCGCGACCAGAACTGCCTTCAATGATTTCAAGAAGATCGTCTTCGGTCAGGACTGGGGAATACTGCAATACCGGGCCACAGACGACGCTCTCAGCGTCACGCGCCAGTTGCTGAATAATCGGTTGTGGGGCATCGGCAATGTCTTTGAGTGTCTCGGAAATCACCTGACGAACATGTACCGCCTGGTCACGCGCAAGCTTGTCCAGGGCGTCGTACGTCATCCGGCGCAGTTTGTCGGTTTCATTGGGCGTCAGCCCTGCCGACAGATGGGCAATTTTTTCGGCCAGACTGCCACGAACACTGTCGTCGCTGTCATCGGTCAGAAGGACATCGGCCTGAAGCGGTGTCGCTTGGTTGGCGGCGATGTGACGGCGCACCGAGGAATCCTGGTCAGAAGCCAGAAAATACAGGATTTCAGGGCGTGTATCATGCCGTTGTGCCAGCTTGCTGCGGACACCGGCATCCGGACTGGCAGCCATTTCCTTGGCTTCATCATAGGTGATTGGCGTTTCGCTACGCTTGGTAAATACCCGCTGCAAAAATCCCTTCATCGGGCATTCCTCCTAATTTTCGATTTTTGCCGGATCTTTTGACCCGGGTGCGGCAGCGATGCCAAAACGGCCTTTGCCGAGTTTCTTGACCTGATACATGGTCTGATCTGCGCGTTGCACAAGTTGCTCTAGCGTTTCTTGTGAGTCCGCCTCGTGTACGGCGATGCCCACAGATATACCTAGCGGGTGTTCGGCGTCACCGGAATACTTTGCAAGAACGGCGCTTTCTTTCATCAGCGTCTTGGCGCGTGTCGATGCAGCACTGATATCCGCACCTTCCAGCCACAGAACGAACTCGTCCCCCCCAAGTCGGGCCACAAGGTCGGCCGGGCGGACATTGTCGTGCAACACTTGCGTCAATGCGAGAATGGCATCGTCACCGGCCTGATGGCCATGGATATCATTGACGAGCTTGAAGTTGTCCATATCAACATACATCAGTGCCGCAGGCGCATTTTCGCGGCGAAGGCGGCTATGACGACGTTTGAGTTCCTCAAAGAATGCACGACGGTTCAAAAGACCGGTCATGCCATCGGTCCGTGAAAGGGTCAGAATGCGTTCATGCTGGATCGCCTGTTCGATGGCGATGCCAATCTGGTCGGATACCTCGATCATGATCGCCCGTTCACCGTCGCTCGGTTCCGGGTGATCGGCATCGAACATGAAGATCACCGCCCCGTTGTTACGCTGGTGATAATGGCAACGCAGCGCAACAATGCGAAACTCGCCAATCTGGGCGTCAAACATTTCTTCGGTGTCTTGCAGACGTTCCAGCGCCTGTTGTGCGATGTCGTTGGCAGACTTCTCTTCTTCGCCAGCGGCCTGTTCAAGTTCACCGGTTTCATCGTTGCGCTTGAAGATAATGCAGTAAGCGCATGCCAATGCGCGTGTGCAGGCTTCTGATGCGCCCTGCAGAACCATAAGCGGATCAATTTCATCTCGCATGGTGCGCACGATATAGGTCATGAGACGGTCACGGTTTCGGGCCGTTGCGACTTCGCTTTCGCGGCGGCGCTGCTCGGTAATGTCATGGGCAAGGCCACGGGTCCCGATCCAAACCCCATCGCGTGAGTAAACAGGCGTTGAAGAGACCGAAAGACATGCATCACGGCCGTTGGAACGCCTGAACCAAACCGGCACGTCACGGACGGCCTTTTGGCTTCTGAACACGTACTCACTGTCCTGGTCGGCTGTATCAAGCAGGAAATTGCCCGGGAAACGTCCGACAATGTCATCGGCACGATATCCAAGGGCACCACGCGGAGAGACAAAGATGAACTTGCCCGTTTCGTCCGTTTCCCATGCAAAGGCAGACGAAACCTCGACGATATCGCGATAACGCTGGCGCGAATCAATAAGCGCTTCGCGCAGGTTGCGATCCATGCTGACGTCTCGCGGCAGGATCATGACCTGATTTTTGGTCGTTGGCAGGGCGGTAAGTTCAAGTGTTGCCGTACCGCGCTGTACTTCAAAGGTCATCAGTTCAACGACGCCGCCCGGTGTCGTCAGCGCGCGTCGGATCAACTGATAGATTTCCGGGAAAAGGCCATCACGAATGCCATTGGCAAATCCAACGGCGTTTTTGTTGGCAAATAGCGGGACGCCCTGCGCATCCATCACGATCACCGGGGCTTCGGCCTCAGCCATGACCTTGGGATCAAGGGTGAAAACGTCGGCATCGTAGTCGGTGAGCTCGTCGGTCACATTCATATTCTTGTTTCGCGGATCAACAGAATGACGGGAAGTCATGCGCGTCCTCCTGTTGTGGTCGACGTGTTCTGGTCCTCAGCGGTCACAGTGCCAGATGACTCGGCAATATTGGTTTTGTGATAGTCATCCTCGCTGCCAATCGTGATTGGAGGACCAAGATGATATCCCTGACCATAGTCAATCCCCAGATCGCGTACGAGCTCGTAGCTGGACTGATCGTGGATCATCTCGGCGATCGTACAAATCCCCAGATCCCGACAGAGCAGGGCAGTTGCCTTCAGAAACGCACAACCCTTGGCGTTGGCAAGGGCGGTGCGCATTGCGCTGCCATCAAATTTGATAATGTCGACATCAAGTGCGCTGAGATATTCAAAGTTTGCAGCGCCAGCACCAAAGTCATCCAGGCAGATTGCGTGACCGCGTTTGCGCAACATCTGAAGCCCGTTATTCACATCGGTCAACCCACGGATGCGGGACGTCTCCGTGACTTCAAAAAGGATATCCTCCGACGCGATATCATAGCCATCCAGCAACGCAATCAAGGCAGGCATAAAACCGGCCTGTTCAAGTGAATGGCCCGAAAGGTTGACCGCGACGGGATAGGGAATGCAGTCGGGATTGTCACGCAAGTGGTCCAGAACCTTTTGGCACATCGCCAAATCAAACTCTGTGATCAGGCCGGTGCCCTCGGCGAAATGAATGATCTGATCCACAGCAAGTGGACTTTCGCCGATGTTGAAGCGTGCCAAGGCCTCAAAGTGATGCATCTCGCGACTGTCGAGGTGAACAATCGGTTGAAGTGCCACGGCAAAGGAGCCGTTTTCAACAATTTCACGGAAGGCACGCACTGATTTGAGTGTTTCGTTGATCAAATGAGGCAGGCTTGCCGACAAACGTGCTGCGGTTACATCGTTCTGCGCTTTGCGCTGCATGCGATTGAGCGCATAGGCTACAGCCCGTGTCAGGTTCGTGTCTCGGTCGCTCTCTGCATTCTCAGCATCGAAATGATGAATGTTTCGGGCACTTTCATAGTCATTGCCAAACAGATCTGCTGTCTTGGATCTATGACTGCTTTGGTCCTTGGAACCCGAATTATTGGTCAGTGAGGTCAGGGCATCAATGCCCTCGACCGACCGTGGTGCATCGATTTCCTCAAGATCAGCGCGCAAAGCACTGGCATAGGCGACAATCCGGCGTTCCAATTCGATCATTGGTTCGTCGACCGGATGAATCTTGCTGGGTTTTTTAGTGACCTGTTCGTCCTTGAGCACACTGGAATTGAATTGTTTGGCTCCAATGCCAATCAGTCGTGCCAGTTCGTTGGTCGCAGCTGTTTCAGCCTGCGAGCGCGAGGCAGCCAGATTTTCAAGCACAACCAGTGCTTCACTGTGATAGCTCATGGTTGAGATATCGCTTGTAGCGCCGGACTGGTTGGTCTCGGCACTCATATTTTGGCGAATGATTGCATTCTGTAAAATGATGCGGTCAATCCCCGACCGTGCGCGCGGGCGAATAGCGCGATGGCGGGCGGCAATGTAGTAGCGGCTTGATGGATCGGCGATCATATAACCGCTTAGAGACAGGGGAACGGGATCCTGAACCGGTCTTCCGTCTGATTCATAAAGTTGAAAGTCCAGATCCAGTTCTTCAAGGCGTTTCAAACCGGTGCCACTATGAAGATAGGCACGCAGTAACGGGCGTTCCGACTTTACAACGATTTTTTCGAACGCTTCGCCGATCAGACGGTCGGGCGTGCACCCCAGCAGGCTTTCCGTGGCGCCGGCAACAAACAGGATATAGCCGTTTTCATCGACCTCAAGAAGCATGTCAGCCCAGCAGAACGCCATTGCTGCCAGAAGATCCTGATCATTCGTTTCCGTCGAATAGCCGGTATTGTCTGTCATATGTGAACCGTCATCGTCAGCCGCCCGATTATTTCTCTAAGCCGCAGCTATATCTGTCTCTACTAAATAGCGATCTTACAAAGGAAATGAAGGATTTGCACTGGATATGGCAAAAAAAACATTCCGTATCCAGAAGATCATTTTTTTCCTAAAACACAATCACAGATGCATGGTCGTAAATCCACCCTTCGTATGGTTATCTGCCCCACTAACGATTAGGTGCCTAAAACATTAGGACTTGATGTTTTTGGTGTTGTTATATCAACTCTCAATAGGGCGCGGATGCTTGCGCTTTCCACTTTCTATCCAGATAACCTGCATAAACAGATCTGTGAGGTCACTGTGTTAAGCCGCAACATTAATCGCCGCCAGTTCATCAAATCCGTTTTGTTGACAAGTGGTGCCGTCGCTCTTGCTTCAAAGGTTGGCGTCAAAAACGCCCACGCATTGGAAAACGTTTCCGTGATTGTTGTTGGCGCAGGTATCGCCGGCCTTGGTGCGGCACATATGCTGCGCAAACATGGTGCAAAAGTCTCTGTGCTGGAGGCAAAAGACCATACCGGCGGGCGTCTTTTGACAGATTGGTCGATGGGCGCGCCGTTTGAAGTGGGGGCTGGCTGGATTCATGGACCATCCTCAGACAATCCCAGTAAACAACTGGCCGACGCGGTTAACGCCCAGTATGTCGTTACTGATGACGAAAACGCGGTTTATTTCGATCTTGATGGCTATGAGTATGACGATGATGAAGTTGAACGGATCGTCGATGCGTGGGAAGGGGTGTTGGACCACATTGACCGCACCTATGAAGTGAATGATCACCGTAGTCTTCTGCAGGCCATCAAGGATTATCGTCCAGCTTACCTTGAAGATCCGGGAATCATGTGGGCCTTTTCTGCGTTTACCGAGTTTTCAAAAGGCGGATCCATTGAAAAGCTCTCGGCCCCTCTGTTTAATTGGGACGAAGCTTTTGATGGTGCTGACGTCGTCGTAACGTCGGGCTATGACGAAATCCTGAAGCCTCTCAAGGAAGGCCTTGATATCAAGCTTTCCCATGTTGTGACATCCATTGATTACAGTGCTGACAAGGGGATTTCGATCACCACGGATCAAGGAACCTTCGAGGCGGACTATTGCATCTGCACGGTGCCGCTTGGTGTGCTCAAGGCCAACAAGGTTTCGTTTGAGCCTGAACTTCCCGGTGACTATCGGCAGTCCATCGAAAACCTTGGTTTCGGGAGTGTCACCAAGCTCGCCCTTAAATTCGAGGAGCCGTTCTGGGACATCGAAACGCAGTATTTCGGGATCACAACCGAGCCAAAGGGGCGCTGGAACTACTGGCTGAGCTACCGGACATTTTCTGATGAAAATATCTTGCTGGGATTAAGCGTCGGGGACTACGCGTTGAAAGCTGATCAAATGTCCGATGCAGAAATGGTCGAAGACGCACTTGCGGTGTTGCGGACTGTCTGGGAGGACGATGTCACTAAGCCGATTGACGTTCTGGCGACGCATTGGTCAACCGATCCGTACACGCTTGGAGCATATTCGTTCCCGCGGCCAGGTAATCGCAAATCCGATTTTGATGATCTTGGTGAACCCGTTGCAGACCGCCTGTTTCTTGCTGGTGAGCACACCATATTTGACTATGCCGGAACGACCCATGGTGCGTACATGACCGGTCTGCGTGCGGCAGAGTACATTATTGACGAAGAAGGCTAGGTCGCGTTCGGGCATGCCCTGATCGAACGGTCAGGCAGCGTTGTGTCCCGCTTTTTTGACTTCATCGGCGTCGCGGCGGCTGTGTTTTTGGTCGTACATCGCTTCATCTGCGGTGCGGATTAGTTCGCCAATGTCGCATTTGGCTTCATAGGATGCGTGACCAAAGCTTGCTTTGATCGGAAGTGCCTTGCCCTGCCAAATCAGGGGGAAGCGGGCGGTCGCATTTTGAAGCTGTGAGATGCGTTTGTTTGCAGCTGCCGGATCGCTGCCGGTCATTAGTATAGCAAATTCATCACCGCCGAAACGTGCGACAAAGTCATCGTAGCGAGTATGTGTTCGCAGGTTCTGGCCAAAATGGCGCAGAACGGCATCGCCTGCGGCATGACCGTGTTCATCGTTAATTTGCTTAAAACCATCCAGATCAGCAATCACCAGAATGCCGGCCTCGGCATTGCGGGTGGCGCGTGCAATGGCTTCGCGCATCCGGCGCATAAAGCCACGACGATTGTAAAGGCCGGTCAGTTCATCTGTTTCGACCATAAGTTCAAGCTGCTGGATGCGGCTTTGCTGCTGATCAAGGCGGGTTTGCATGTCACGTGCGAGATCAACCAATGTCGAAAGCGCACTGCGCTGTTTGCTATCGTCAGACTCTTCGGTTGCGCGATTGTTGATTGCTGTCTGATGTTGAAAATCAGCAGCAAGTTCGATCAACATATCTATTTGCGACTTTTGCATTGGTGATCTTGTTATCAATGACATCGAATGACGAAACCCGTAAAAGGAATGGAACCATTCTATCTTTCATGACGTTACAAGAACCTTAACGCGCTTACGTCGTATTTGTGACGAAGCAATGTCGTTTACGCAGAGGAGCACGACAGATGAACAGCCTATTTGGAGCCGGGATAATGCGAAAATTCGCTGTCGTTGGTGTCGTCCTGGCGTTGGCGGGGTGCTCGTTCCTTGAGAAGGAAAACTTTACTGTCGGTGGTGAAATCACGGACCAGGGACAGGAATGTGTTACATTCCGTGCCGATGATGGAACGCTTTATGCGCTTGCCAACAAGGCAAGCCATTTCCGACCGGGAGATAAAGTACGAATCACCGGGCGTTTGGCCTTGATGACGACCTGTACAGAGGCGACAACCCTGATTGTTGACAAGATTGTTCTGCTGGCACCGGGGGATTGATTTTAACGCCTAGCGGTCCGGCGCAAAACAATCAGTGCCGTCAGCTTTTAGCTGGCGGCATTGTTTTTGTGCGCTGGCGGCGTCTGCGAATCCCAGAAGTTGCAGGCGATGGTATGTGCCTTGGCTACCAAGATCGGCGGATATGATTTGTTTGTCGTGCGCCTTACTCAGTTTCGGGTAGCGGATGCTAAAACTGGCCCAATAGGTCTCAGCGGTAAAAGAATCGCGAAACGCGCCAAGCTGGATGAAATGACGGTTTTGATCTGCGGGCGCGGCTGTTTCCACCGGGTTCACGCTGTCAGAAGTCGATGTCACCGTGCGCTGTGTTGGCATGGCAGATGGCGTGGTGTTGACTGATGCCGTAGTCGGCGATGCAGGGCTGGAGACAGGCTTTGTTGCTGTTGGCGGCGCTTGACCGGTGATTGATCGATGATACTGGTCGGCCAACGACGGGATTTCTGTTTGTTCTGTTATGTTGGCACTCGTTGGTATTGTTCCGGGTAGAAGGCTGACGGGTTGGTTGCCAGTTGGAACGCTGGTTGCACGTGCTGGCAGATCGGTTGGGATCATGTCGATCCCCGTTTGCCCCATATCCGGGGATGGGGTTTGTGCCATTGCAGTTGATACCAGTGTAATGGCGTTCAACAACGCAATGGCGAGCCCAACGGTAAACCGCAAACCACCCCACGTTCTGCCAATGCCAAACGGTTGCGATGCGCTGACCGCTGTGTTCGGGCATTTGTGGGGTGGTTTGGGCATTCCTACATCTCCGTGCGCGGACCATACGCGTGACGCTCACGCAGTATCTGGTCATTGCTGCGCAGACGTTCCATGGCCTTGCCGTAGACGGTGTCAGATGCGTACTGTCCATCTGGGCGGTCGCCTGTTGCCATCCCGGTCAGAAGTTCAATCGCATCGTTTATGTGCTCAATCGTCCAGATGTTGAACTTGCCCTGACGAATGGCTTGAACAACTTCTTCACGCAGAACAACGTTTTCGGCATTGGCCAGGGGAATGATGACCCCCTGATCACCCGTAAAGCCCTGATCAGCACAAATGCGATAGAAACCTTCTATTTTGTGCGAAATGCCGCCGACCGGTTGCGCCTGGCCAAACTGGTTCATCGATCCCGTGATCCCGACATTCTGGCGCATCGGGATGTTTGAGACGGCCGAGACAATGGCGCACAGTTCCGCCATCGAGGCAGAGTCCCCCTCGATGCCGCCGTAATTCTGTTCAAAGGTGACGTTGCAGGCGAATGAAAGCGGGAAGTCCTGTGCAAAGCGGGACTTCAGGAAGCCCTCGATGATCATTACCGATTTTTGCTGCAAGGGGCCTGACATGTCGACCATGCGTTCGATATTGAGTACGCCCAGACTACCGACATAGGAACGCGCAGAAACGCGGGCCGGAAGACCAAAGGCATGATCACCATAATCAAGAACCGTCAGGGCATTGACCTGACCGATGACGGCGCCAAAACTGTCGATCAGGATCTCACGCCGTTGGACGCGCTCATGTGATCTGTCTTCAAGGCGTGAATTGCGGTGACGGCGTTCCTCGATTGCGCGTTTGACATCAGCAGCACGGATGGTTTCGCGGCCTTCGGCCTTGCTCAGGGCGCCGGCCTCGATTGCGACATCTTCGACCCGTTCGATTTGCGCTGTCAGTTTGTCGCGTTCCCCGGCCCAACGGGCCGCCTGACCAAGCAGTTGGCGGATGGCGCCGTTATCAACCGGGATACCGGAACGTGACAGGGCGGAGGCCCGCAACAACCCGGTATAGATCGAAATGTTACGACCTGCTGCTGGCATAACGGCATCAATATCGGCCTTGACGCGGAAGTGGTTTCGGAAATCCACATCAAGCGAGAAGAACGTGTAGTAGAATTTGGGGGCGCCGACGATCACGACCTTAAGATCAAGCGGGATCGGCCGGGGTTCCGGAGCGCCAGCAGTCGGTGCGCCGCCCTTGTGCGTTTCCTCAATCCGAATTTCGCGGTCACGCAAGGCTGCTTTTAAATAGCCCCAGCATTCTTCGTGTTCCAGCAGGCTTTCCGCACGCAGAACCAGAACGCCGCCATTCGCGCGGTGAAGCGCACCTGGTTTGATCAAGCTGAAATGCGGATGCATGCCGCCGCCAATTGGCCGGTACTGAATTTGCCCGAACAGGTTGTCGTAGCTTGGGCTTGGTTCAAGCACGACATCCGGATGATCATCACGCGAGTGATCAATCAACAAATTGACGGCATAGCGATCATCAACGGTTTCAGGAATTTTGCCATCGCCGCTTTCGATGGAGGGTTGATCGCTTGCTTCCTCGAACGCGTCGATATTATCCAGAATGTCTTTCTCAAGGGCCTCGAACCAGGCTTTAAGGCCCGGGCTCGTGAACTTGTCGCGCAGTTTCTTGATACGCGGCTTCAGGACAACCTTTGCCGCGCCGCGCCGCAGGCTATCAAGGGTATCGGCGATCTGTTCTTCGAGTTCGCGGGTCGACAGCAGTGTTTTTCGGGCTTCCTCGGCGACCTCTTCAAACGCGTCTTCGGCTTCGTTTCGGCGTTCCTTTGGTATTTCGTCAAGTGAGACCGGCTCGCCTTCGTCGTTCAGCGCGACGATCATGACGCCTTTTTCGTTTTCCTGAACATCAAGGCCACGTTCACGTGCATATTCGCGCAGCGCATCGAATTTTTCACGCAACTGGGCACGGGCTTCTTCAGTTTGGGTCTGTGTTTCGGTCAGGTGGGCCGGCGCATTAAAGGCAGATGAAAAGGCTTCGCGCAAATGGGAGATCAGCGTCTCCATTGCTGTGAGCAGCTTTTTGCCCTGACCAGCAGGAAGGGCATAGGGGCGGGGGCGATTTGTGCGCGAAAAATTGTTTAGATAAACCCAGTCATCGGGGGCTTCGCGCTCCTCCATGGCCTTGTTGAGGTAATCAAGCGTCGCGGTCATGCGACCGGCGCGATCCAGACCAAGCACGAAAATGTTAAACCCGGGCTCGGACATTGAAAGCCCGAATTTCAGAGCCTCGGCGGCGCGGTAATGAGACGAAAAATCGAATATTTTTGGTTGTTGGTCTTTATGAGGGCTGCGAATACGGAAATGCGGGAAACCACAATCATCTGCGTCAAGGCGGGAAACTGGCATCTGCTGACTTTCTGCTGCCCAAGATACAATATCAATCAGGGGATTTTTGCCCCTGCAGCATATCTTGGAAGCAACGCAATCATGCGGTCAAGCATTGCGTGCGGAAATTGTTGAAAAGCCAGCAGGAACCTTGTTCTGACCAAGGTGAGTGAAGGATTGGTAAGACGATGGATCCGAAATAAATAACGCCCAAACTAAATAACGACTGTATTGCCGAAATCGCTGCTTTTAAGCAATCTATCCACGATCTGAACGCCGCGCCGCAGTCGTTCCGGGGATCGTTCCGCGCCGAAACAAAGGCGTAAACCACGCGGGACATGACCAACAGAAAACTGTTGAGCGGCAGTAAGAAGCACACCGCTATTGGCGGCATTCATCACCAGTTCACCAGCTTCGATATGTTCGGGAAGTTCCAGCCAGATGTGGTAGTTGGTGGGGTGGAAGCGAATGTTATAGCCCTTGAGGGTGCCAAGAATGATGGCCAGACGCTGGGCGGCAGCTTCCCGGTGCCAGCCTTCGAACTGGGCAAGAGTGCCATCTTTGATCATGCGAACCACGAGCTCGAGATTGATGGTTGAAACCATCCAGCATGTCGAACGGATTGCACTGGCCAGCTTGCCGATCATTTCACCGGGGGCATGAATATATCCGACACGCAGGCCACCCCCGATGCTTTTGGATACACCATCCAGATAGATGCTGCGTTCCGGTGCAAAGCACGACAGTGGCGGCGGGGCGTCCGGGTCAAGAAAGTGGTAAATGCCGTCTTCGATCAATGTCAGATCATATTTGCGTAGGATTTCGGCTATCTCGATGCGGCGTTGCTGGCTCATGGTGCAGCACAGCGGATTATGCAGTGTGGGCATCAAATAGATGGCGCGCGGGCTTTGCGTTCGGCACAGATTTTCAAGTGCATCTGGCATGATGCCTTCTTCATCCATCGCGACGCCCCGCAGGCGGAATTGCAGAAGGTTGGCAAGACTGCGCAGGTTCGGATAGGTGAGTTCTTCACACAGAACAAGATCACCCGGGCGTACAGAAGCAAGCAATGAAACTGTCATGCCGTGCTGAACGCCAGCTGTTGGCAAAACCCGATCAGGATTGTCATCCAGACCCAATCGACCAGCCGCAAACGCCAATGCTTCGCGTTGGTGGGCTACGCCATATTCGGATTTATAGGACACCATGTCATCGGTGGTCATGGTGGTTGCGACTTCCATCAGGGTTTCACGAATGCGGCCCTCTTTTGGGGGGAGGGGGCAATTCATTCGGAAATTCACCGGCCCGGAATCTTCTGTATCGGTCGACCGAGAAGACTCTGACATCGGCGTGCTGGTGGCGCGTGCAAGCTGACTGAGGTTGTTGGTAAATGCCATCGGAATTGGGGCGGTAGCTGCCATATCAAGTTCCGACTGGATATTGTCGAGAACATAGGTTCCGCGACCGACCTCGCCAGCAACAAGCCCAAGCCGCTCCGCCTCGCGGTAGGAACGGGTGATTGTCCCGACCGTAACGCCCAGCTTATAGGCAAGATCACGATGGGTCGGCAGTCGGTCTCCCGGTTTCAGGGAGCCTTCTTTGACTGCGGTGCTAATGGCTTGTGCGATCTGTCGATAAACAGGGCCGCCAGCCTCGTCCAGTTTCGGGAACCATATTGTCATGGTGACAATGTTTAAATTGACACAATAATAATGTCAATGACAAAACAATATCGAGACAATTAACCGAAAGGAGATGGAAATGGTGAATTGTAACGATACAATCCAGATCCCTGGCATTCAGGCAAATAATCACAGTGCGGTATCCGGCAAACAGGACAAAAAGCCTGTGTCCTGGCGCATGGTGATCACCGGTATGCTGATCTCTGCGGTTGAATATCTTGCGGCGCGTCAAGCTCACGCACGTGACCGTCATGCTTTGCAACACCTTGATGACCGGATGCTTAAGGACATCGGTGTGACGCGTGCAGACATTGAACGGGAATTGGCCAAGCCGTTCCTGTCGGACTTCCCCCGGCGCGGCTAGCCACCGTCGCGCATGACGGAGGCACTTTGCTCCCATTGTGCCTCCGTTCGGTGGGGAAGTCCGACAGGAACGGCTT
>NZ_DBGS01000015.1:0-10366 GCF_002295455.1 Thalassospira sp. UBA848
CCCGAAGGCCGCCCTGTCATAGCCAATGTGGAGGCGAAAGGCCAGCGTTGTAAGCGCCATGTCGGGTTGATTATTCTGCAATGCGGGCTGTTTGCGCCAAACTCTGGACAAAGTCAATGCTTGTGTTGCGCTGCAGCGCCCTGCAAACCCTGCATTTGCGAGCAAAAAACGGGACGGCATTGAATTGTTGCCGTCCCGTGAAATCTTACGAGCGTTTGCACGCTCTATATAAAAGAGTGATCAGATCGCCTTTGCGATCAGCTCCTTAAGGTCCGCATCCGGGCGCGCACCCATATGCGAAATCACTTCTGCCGCGCAGATCGCGCCAAGCTGACCACAAATCTCAAGGGTATGACCCTGCGTGTAGCCAAACAGGAAACCCGAAGCAAACAGATCACCGGCACCGGTGGTATCGACCACTTTGGCGACCGGCTCGGCGCTGATTTCGTAAAGTTCGTCCTGGCTTACGATAACGGCACCCTTTTCACTGCGGGTCAGGGCCGCGACACGGCAATGCTTGCGGACTTCGGCCAGCGCTTCTTCAAAGGTCTCGACTTCGTAAAGCGACTTGATCTCGTCTTCGTTGGCAAACAACACGTCGATATGGTCATCGACCAGTTCGCGGAAGGATTCGCGATGGCGATCAACGCAGAAAGAGTCAGACAAGCTGATCGAAACCTGACGGCCAGCATCATGGGCGACCTTGGCTGCCTTGATGAAGGCGTCCTTGGCTTCGGGGCGATCCCAGAGATAACCCTCCATATAGGTGACCTTGGCGGATTTGATCAGATCTTCGTCAATGTCATCCGGGCCAAGCTCTGTGCAGGCGCCAAGGAAGGTGTTCATGGTGCGGTGACCATCCGGGGTGACAAAGATCAGGCAGCGCGCCGTCGGCGAACCTTCGGTGGCAGCTGCCGTGTCGAATGCGACACCAATCGCGCGGATATCGTGGCGGAAAACCTGACCAAGCTGATCATCGCGGACCTTGCCGATATAGGCACCCTTGCCGCCAAGGGCTGCGATGCCTGCCATGGTGTTGCCAGCTGAACCGCCTGACATTTCAAGGCCCGGACCCATCTGGTCATACAGCGCATCTGCCTTGTCGGCATCAATCAGGGTCATGGCGTTTTTGACAAGGTCTAGGCGCACAAGGTCTTCTTCCTTGCAATGGGCAAGGACATCAACGATGGCGTTGCCGATCCCAACGACGTCGAATTTGGTGTCGTTCATGTAGTAATTTCCTGCGGTTAGTCGGTGTGAACGGCACCGTGATATTCCCGGTAAGCCGTGCGGCGAGGGAGACAGCACAAGGCCGTGCTCGATTGCCTTCTATATGGTCTGTTGCGGAGTATAGGGAATGCATTGTGCGGTGCAAGCCTTGCAACTGTTTCGTCCCCGGTCGTTTAACCGGTCATTAACCTCCGGAAAAACTACAAAAGATGTTTTTTGGAGCGTTGATCAACGAAATTCGATCCCAAAGCGATTTGAAAGTGAAACCATGGGTCGAGGAAATCACTTCTGAACTCGCCCACCCAAAAACCACCCGCCGCAAAGCCGCAGAAATCAACGGTTCGCGCTTTATTCAGTTTTTTCGAAGATAAGGGCGCGCATGGGGCCGGAAAAGTGGCCAAAAATACCACAACAAGCAAATTTACATGATGTTGAAGAGCCAGTTTCGGCATTTCGCAGCAGGGCAGAGTTCGAGACAAACCGTTTTGTCTTGAAATAGATATAAATGTAGTCATCTATATATACGTAAATAGACAATAATACTTGTGTCTATATTGGGAAAATAGCAGTTTAAGCGTGCGGGAGCATCGTCGGAACGCCATGATGGGCATCCCGGAAAAGGGAGGTGTTCCGGGATGAATCAGGGGATTTTGCGGGGACGTCGGCGACTACTTATCGGGGAAAAGCGGGATCGGATCGTTGTTTTCTCGTGGTTCCGTGCTGTCCTCGGAGGTCAGGTTCGCAGCATCGCCGTCGGATTTGCCATTGGCGTTCTGGGGGGCCGTATTGTGGGTTAGGCGATCCCGCAATTCTTCGATCACGGCTTCGATCCGGGCGCGATGAAGCGGGTCATCACAACGTTTGACGAATTGTTCAAACGCACCAAGGGCCATATGGTCCTGATCAAGGCGGGCATAAAGCGCACCAAGCTGGTGCCAGAGGCCTTCATGTTCCGGATCAATCAGCAGACTGTGCTCGATAACACGGGTTGCGAGCTCCAATTCACCGGCGCGAAGGGCCCGTACCTTTATGTTGTTTTGAAGTCGCAACAAAATATCGATGTCGGATGATGGCTTGTAGTGTTCCGGGGCCAATTCGGCATCCAGCCCACTGAAAGACTTCAGCAGTTCGCGTAATTCCGCTGGACCAAGGCTGATTGCGCCATGGAACGGGTCGATCATCTTGCGTTTGCCATTGGCCTGAACACGCAGCAGAAAGTGACCGGGAAAATCAATTCCGGTTACGGCAATGCCACAACGTCGTGCCGCGTGGATATACAGCATGCCAAGCGCAACCGGCAGGCCGCGCTTGCGCTCAATCACCTGCATCAGGTCGGCATTTGCCAGGTCGTCGTAGTTTTCCGCATCCCCCTGAAAACCATTGCGTTCGGCAATCACGGTTTGCAGGGCGCGAACAACCTGATCAATGGTTGGTTCGGCTTCCTTGTCATCGACCGGAAGCGGCTGATTGCCGCCATCAACTGCCAGATCGGGTTGCAGGGTAAGCCCCGCCAACTCGGACCGGACCTGATCGGCCAGATCGTCAAGGATGGCAAGAAACGGCACGATATCGCGCTTGTGGGTTCCATTCGACTGATTGAGGCGGGCAAAATGCAGGGCTGCCTCGGCCACGCTGGCATCAGGCTTTTTGCCCTTGCCATAATCGACAAGCCATTGGCGATCCGCATCGGTCGGTGCTGTTATGTGGCTGACGCTGCTGATGGTTCAGGTTCCTTGTCGGATGGCGTCGTCTTTCAGACGGATGTGACTGACAACCCGTTTGACATAACTGGTGTCCCGGGCATGTGAAATCACGCGATTGCGTTCAAGTTCGTCCTGCGCGATCCCCATAAGATGAACTGTCCCGTTTACGGTCTCGACGCTGTAATTGATCGCGAACACATCGCCATCAAACATCAGTGCGGTTTTGATCTTGGTGGTGATCAAAAGATCACTCGCATTATCTACGAAGGTCATGCCCTCGCCGATCTCGATCTCGTTATGAACGCTTTTGACCCCATTAACCTGCCAGCTTAATCGCACGGCTTCAAGCTGATCGCTGACAGTCGGCACTTGGCCTGCCAAAAGAACTTCGCCTTCAACCACTTCGATTTCGATATCCAGAAACAGCTTTTCGTCCTGTGCCAGAAACTTCTGCCATATCTGGGCGGTGATCGCTGTATCACTGACCGCGCCGTTCAGACCGCGCTCCTGAAACGCTGCAACGCCCGCGGTTGCGCCGGCCCCGACCACAACGGATGCAGGCGTGCATCCCGCAAGCGGTATCAGGCAAATAGCGCTCAGCAAAAGTGCTTTGGCGATGCCAAGTGGCCGATTGACCATTATTGTTGGTGACATATACGGATGTCTCGTCCAGTTCCCCCAGTCTTCAGGGTCCATACTGGAGCGCGGGGGTTAAAGAGTTTTAAAATCCGGGCCGCTTTATCAGTAAAAATGCATTTTTCTGCAAATTGGGCGTCAGGCTCGATGGCCGGTGGCACCCTCAATGGGTTTTGCTGGTGAGCAATTCCGCCCAGCGTCCCGGTGACACGCCGTAAGTCTGGCGGAAATGGCGGTTGAAATGGCTTTGATCGGCAAAGCCCGTTTCGGCCGCGATACCGGCAAGCGGCTGGCCCAGCGCCATCATCGCACGTGCCTTTTGCAGGCGGCGCATCATCAAATAGCGATAGGGTGTTGTCCCGAACCGTGCACGGAAATGGCGGATCAGACGAAAACGGTCCATATCGGCTACCTGTTCAAGCTCGTCAGACTGCACCGGGCGGTCAAAGTTGTCTTTAAGAAAGGCGCGCACCTGATCCATGCTTTGACTGGCGTTAAAGCGCGGGCGTTTCAGCGGTGCCTTGGCGTGCAATGACAGGCGTTGGGCAATATCGCCAACAAACTGGTCACGCAAAAGCGGATCCATGTCGCATTCAAGTTCACCCAATGCAGACGCCATGATCGACCACAAAACCGGGTCCTGAATAACCGGTTCGCTGACAAAGGGCAGGGGGTCGCTTTCATGATCAAGGCCCGATCGCAACAAGGCCGGTTCAAGATAAAGCATGCGATATTGCAAGCCATCATCCGTACCCGCCCCGCCGTCATGCAGCTCGTCAGGATGCAGGATGATGATATTACCCGGATTGCTGGCGCGAAATTCCCCGCGATAGTTAAAGGTCTGAATGCCTTGCAGGGTGATGCCAAGCGCATAGGTATCGTGGCGATGCGGGGTGAACATGTTGCCATAAAAAAGGGCTTCGATCCGCTCGATCCCCGGTGCGGTCGGTGCAGCGACGAAGCGTTCACGTTTTTTGCACAAACGTTCAATACCGCGATCATCAGGCTGGTCTATTGCTTCTTTCATTACCGGATTACCCGACCGACTGGAGTAAGTAGATGTTTGATACGAAAGTTGCCCTGATTTTGCGCAATGACCTTGAAGCTTGGCAATCCTTGAATGTCACGGCGTTTCTGATGAGCGGCATTGTCGCCCAGACCCCAGATATTATCGGGGAGCCCTATATTGATGCAAACCAGAACGTCTATAACCCGCTATCACGGCAGCCCGCCATCGTTCTGGCGGCTGACCGTGACACCATCGCCAAAATCCATCAGCGGGCGTTAAACCGCGGTGTCCGAATGTCTGCCTATATCGAGGACATGTTTGCCACCGGCCATGACGGCGCCAATCGCGATGTGTTTGCCAAGGCTGATCCGCAAAACGCGAAGTTTGTCGGCATTGGCATTCACGCTGACAAACGCAGTGTCGATAAAATCACCAAGGGTGCGAAGATGCATCCCTGAGCCCGGATGGCAGGTTTTGCTGCCTAAGAAACCTGCCACGCATTTCCGAGATGGGTGATCCGGCCCCATTTGCCGGCAATCATCAGATCAAGCCGCAGGTCGCCCGCATGGCCGATTGTGCCCGCATAGGCTTCAAGTGCGCGGGCGATGCGGATTTGTTGTCTGGGTGTGACGGCGTGAAGGGCGGTTTCATGATCAGCGCGGTTTTTGACCTCAATGGCGATCAGGACATTTCCGCGTCTGGCGATGATGTCAATCTCACCGGCAGGGCTTTTATGGCGGGTGGCGAGAATGCGATAGCCCTTCAGGCGCAGCCAGAATTGACAAAGCTTTTCCGCCCGGCGTCCGGCCTTTTCCGCCCGCTTGCGGCTTGATGTGTCATCAGGCAAGGGACGGGATCGGGTCATGGTCAGTTCGGGTCCGATTTGGCCAGTTCAAGGGCACGATTATAAAGGTCGCGCTTCTTGAGGCCGGTTTCCCTGGCAAGGATATCAGCCGCCTCCTTGGTGCGGTGGGTCTTGATCAGCTCGCTTAGGCGCGCGTCAATATCCTCGGCACTGGGTTCTGCTGCGCTGGCATCGGCGGGGCCGACAATCACCACGATCTCGCCCTTTGGTGCGCCCGCCTCGTCATAATGGGCGGCAAGATCGGCCAGCGTGCCGTTGCGGACTTCTTCAAACATCTTGGTGAGTTCGCGGGTCACCGCGGCTTCGCGCGTGCCACCGAGCATTTCGGCCATATCTTTCAGGCTTGCCGCCAGTCGTTTGGGGCTTTCAAGAAAGATCAGGCTGCCCGGGATCGGGGCAAATCGGGCGAGTTCCTTTTTGCGCGCCATCGATTTGGGCGGCAGGAAACCAGCATAAAAGAAGTGATCGCTTGGCAGACCGGACAGGATCAGGGCGACAATAGGCGATGCCGCACCCGGTGCTGCGGTGACGTTAAAGCCTTCTTCCTTGCAATCGCGTACCAGCTTATAGCCCGGATCATTGATCAACGGCGTGCCTGCATCGGAAATCAGTGCCAGTCCCTGACCCTTGCCAAGGCGGTCCATGATTTCGGGGCGCATCTTTGCCGCGTTATGTTCGTGATAGGCGATTCGCTTGGTTTTCACGCCATAGCGCAACAGCAATTTGCCCGATGTTCGGGTGTCTTCGCACAGGATGACATCGGCGCGTTTGAGGATTTCGAGCGCCCTGAACGTAATATCGCCCAAATTTCCGATTGGAGTAGCAACCAGATAAAGACCAGATGAAAGCGGCAAATGGCTTTCATCATGTTTACTTGCATCCTCGCCCGCATTACCCTGCGGTCGAAACGACTTATCTGGAGGTGAGAGTGGGTTGTCCGAAACGTCATCCGTCAAAGAACCGGATGCAGAAAGAGGCGCTGCCGTGTCAGGCGTTGTCAGATCGGGATCGGTTTTCGGATCTTTTTCCGGCTTGGGGCCGGATCGTGCGCCGGACGGCATCTGTGGTTGTCCTCTCTTTCGGGCTAAGCGCATGTAATGCGACCACGAGTATCACGGACCTGTTCGGATCGCAACGTGACGGAGCCCCGGTTGAAAGTACCAATCAGCCCGGGACGAACACCGTCGATCCCACCAGCGCCCCGGATCAGGGACTGATCCCGGATGCCAACCCATGGCCCAGCGAAGCCGCCCTGCCAGAAGGTGAGGGTGCGGAACTTCCGATGCTGTTCAATGATGAAGCTGCTGTCTTTGAAAAGCGGGTTGCCTTGTTGCTTCCGCTGTCTGGTCAGCACGGGGATCTGGGGCGTGCCATGCGTCACGCCGCAGAGCTTGCCATGTTTGATATTGCCGGTGATGACTTTGTTTTGATGCCAATTGATACCGCCGGGACTTATCAGGGCGGGCAAAATGCCGCGCGCGAGGCGGTTGAAGCCGGTGCGAAGATGATCCTGGGGCCGCTATTTGCCGAATCGGTCAGTGGTGCCAGCGAAGTTGCCAAGTCGGCCAATGTGCCGGTGGTGGCCTTTTCCAACAATCGCCGGGTGGCTGAAAGCGGTGTCTGGGTCAATGGCCTGATCCCGGAAGACCAGATTGCCCGTGCGGCTGGTTATGCCACAACGCAAGGGCGTTATCGTTTCGCAGCCCTTCTGCCACAAAACGACTATGGCCGTCAGATCGCCAGCGGACTGAATAGCGTTGTTTCGCGCGTTGGCGGCAATCTTGGTCGCGTGGCGTTTTATCAGCCCGGCTCGGAAAACCTGCAGCAAACCATTCGTGACTTTGCCAATTACGACGCAAGGCGCGCGAACTTGCGGGCGCACAAGGCACAGCTTGAAGCCGATGGCAGTGCCGGATCAAAACGCGCGCTGCGCCGCCTTGAAGGTGTTGATACTTTTGGCGAGCTTGATTTTGATGCCCTGATCCTGCCCGCGACCGGTGGGGAATTGCGTCAGGTTTCCTCGCTTCTGGCCTATTACGATATTGATCCGTCGGTCGTGCAGTTTATCGGCACGTTTGGCTGGAACGATCCGGCCCTGTTTTCGGAACCGGCCCTTCAGGGCGGGATTTTTGCCGCCCCCAATCCGGAAAACTGGGAACTGTTTGCGTCGCGCTTTGAACGCACATTTGGTAGTCAACCGCCAAGGATCTCAAGCCTTGCCTATGACAGTACGGCCTTGGCCGCGTTGATGGCGCGCGATGGAAATAATATGAGCCAGGAAACCCTGACCAATCCGGGCGGGTTTGTCGGTGTGGATGGTATTTTCCGCCTGACCCCGGACGGCCAGTCTGAGCGCGGCTATGCCATCATGCAAATCGAGCCCGATGGCGCAAAGGTGATTGCACCAGCCCCGGCAAGCTTTGATCTGGTTTTCTGATCAGGGAAACTGAACCCGCGTAAATCTTCCAGACGCCTGCCGAATTATGACTCGGCAGGCGTTTTGTCTTTGTAGTTGCAAAGATCATTGACGATGCAGTCTCCACAGCGTGGCTTGCGCGCCTTGCAGATATACCGCCCATGCAGGATCAGCCAGTGATGGGCATGGGTCATGAAGCGCGGCGGGACTTTTTTGAGCAACGCCTTTTCAACGGCCAGAACTGTTTTGCCATTGGCCATACCGGTCCGGTTGCCCAGCCGGAAGATATGGGTATCGACCGCCATGGTATGCTCACCCCAGGCGATATTGCGCACCACATTGGCTGTTTTGCGCCCGACACCGGGCAGTGCTTCGAGTGCTTCCTGATCGTTGGGTACGATCCCGCCATGTTTTTCAACAAGGATCTTGGCTGCGGCCATGACATTCTTGGCCTTGCCGCGATAAAGCCCGATGGTCTTGATATGCTCGATCAAGGCCTCTTCGCCAAGGTCGAGCATATCCTGCGGGGTTTCAACGATCTGAAACAGCTTTTTGGTCGCCTTGTTCACCCCGACATCGGTGGCTTGCGCCGAAAGCGCAACCGCGACCAGAAGGGTGTAGGGATTGGTGTAGTCGAGCTCCCCCTTTGGTTCCGGGTCGGCATCGGAAAGACGCTGGAAAAACTCTTCGATGGCGGCTTTGTTCATCGGGCGGGCCATGGACTGATATCTCTTTATTATTTATCGATATTTGGGACGGCGGTTGATGTTAATGCCTGTCGTCTGATCCGATCTCTTCTTTGCAAACTATATAAACTGTGAGGGTTGAAAAATCGAATTTTGATTGCAGCCGCCCGGTGCCCGGGCGCACAATCAAGCATTCAGTAACAGGTAATTCAAATGCCAAACGTGCCGCGTTCAGCAAAACCGATCTTTCGGGTGGATCTGTTTCCGCCGCGGTCGCTGTCGCGCCGTGCGGCGCGAAATATTGTACTGTTTCTGGCAGGTCTGATCACGACCATCGGCTTTATTTTCTGGTCTGTGGGGGCGTGGCCGGTGATCGGGTTTCTGGGGCTGGATGTTGTCTTGCTGTCATTGGCGTTTTATTTCAGCTTCCGCTCTGCCCGGCAGGAAGAGCGGATTGAGCTTGCCCACGGTAATCTCAGGGTGACGCGGATTTCGGTGCGCGGCGAACGTCAGGAGTTTGATTTCCAGCCCTATTGGCTACGTGTCGTTTTGGAACGGGGCGAGGATGAACAGGCCACCCTTTTCCTGCGCACACATGGCAAAAGTCTGGAAATTGCACGTTTTCTGGGCCCAGATGAAAAGGAGAGCCTGGCGATCAAGCTTGAGGCTGTGTTGCGTCAGACCCGTTGTAATCCCGCCGATATTCCGATCTGAGTGCGCTGGTCTGAATGTTTTGCAACCCGGTTATGAAACAAATTGAAAGCCGGGTTTTGCGCCTCCAAAACCGATGATTTCCCACGATTTTGCCAGTTTAAAGGGGTTATTGCCGTGGTGATCGGGTGAAAATTGCGGTTGGAAGGCAAAAAACAGCCAAGATTCCCCACTTTGACCGCTTGCGACTTTGTGGCGACTTTCATATATAGGTTCGCGGGGTAACGAAGAGCCCCCAGAAAAATTACGTGTATTACAACCATTGGTCCCAGGAGGTCCTGCGCGGCGCTTCAGTTCGGAGGCTGCGGGACGGACCGGCCGCTAAAAGAGGAACTTACTATGGGTAAGATTATTGGTATCGACCTTGGCACCACCAACTCCTGCGTAGCAGTCATGGACGGCAAAGAAGGCCGCGTGATTGAAAACAGCGAAGGTGCCCGTACTACTCCGTCAATGGTCGCTTTCACCGATGATGGTGAACGCCTTGTCGGTCAGCCGGCGAAACGCCAGGCAGTCACCAACCCGGAAAACACCCTGTTTGCCATCAAGCGTCTGATCGGCCGTCGTTATGGCGACCCGGAAGTCGAAAAAGACAAAGATCTTGTCCCGTACAAAATCATCTCGGGCGAGAACGGCGATGCTTGGGTTGAAGTCAATGGCGACAAAATGGCGCCGAGCCAGATCGCAGCCATGGTGCTTCAGAAAATGAAGGAAACCGCCGAAGGTCACCTTGGCGAAGAAGTTACCGAAGCCGTGATTACCGTTCCGGCATACTTCAACGACTCCCAGCGCCAGGCGACGAAAGACGCCGGCAAGATTGCTGGTCTTGAAGTCAAACGTATCATTAACGAGCCGACCGCAGCAGCACTTGCGTATGGTCTGGACAAGAAAGACGGCGGCACCGTGGTCGTTTATGACCTTGGTGGCGGTACCTTTGACGTGTCGGTTCTGGAAATCGGCGATGGTGTTTTCGAAGTTAAATCGACCAACGGTGATACCTTCCTTGGTGGTGAAGACTTCGACAAACAGATCATTGATTACCTTGCTGACGAGTTCAAAAAGGAACAGCAGATCGACCTGCGCAAGGACCGTCTGGCCCTGCAGCGTCTG
>NZ_DBGS01000086.1:0-5787 GCF_002295455.1 Thalassospira sp. UBA848
GACTATGACTGATATTCGCCATTTTCTTGATCTCGACAAAATGTCGGCAAGCGAGCTTAAAGACATTCTGGCCCTTGGCGACTCCGAGAAGGCCGGGAATGCACCGTTTGGGGTAAAACCGCTGGCGGGCAAGACGCTGGCTTTGATTTTTGAAAAACCTTCGACCCGTACGCGCGTGTCGTT
Source organism: Thalassospira sp. UBA848 (assembly GCF_002295455.1). NCBI lineage: Bacteria > Pseudomonadati > Pseudomonadota > Alphaproteobacteria > Rhodospirillales > Thalassospiraceae > Thalassospira > Thalassospira sp. UBA848. Next base: position 184 of record NZ_DBGS01000086.1, read on the forward strand.
CGAGGTTGGCATGCGCCAGCTTGGCGGCGACGTTGTCGTGCTTGATGCCGACAGCAGCCAGCTTGGCCGTGGGGAAACCATTGCCGATACCGCACGCGTTCTGTCGCGCTTTGTTGATGCGATCATGATCCGGACCACCGATGAATCCAAGCTTCTGGAAATGGCAAAATATGCCACGGTGCCGGTGATCAACGGTCTGACCGATCAAAGCCACCCGTGCCAGATCATGGCCGATCTGATGACCATCAAGGAACATAAAGGCACGCTTGAGGGCCTCAAGTTCGCATGGCTTGGGGATGGCAATAACGTATCGGCATCCTTCATTCATGCCTCGCCGAAATTCGGCTTTGCGCTGGATATGGCCTGCCCGGCAGGCTATCGCCCCAATCAGGGCCTGATTGAAAGTGCCAATGCCGAAGGCGGCAAAGTGCGCCTGACCGATATGGACAGCGCGCTTGAAGGCGCCGATGTGGTCGTGACCGATTGCTGGGTCTCGATGGGGGATGAAGATTATGATGCCCGCATGGCGGCACTTGCCCCCTATCAGGTCAACGAGACCACCATGGCACAGGCCAAGGATGATGCGATCTTCATGCATTGCCTGCCGGCACATCGCAACGAGGAAGTCACCGATGCGGTGATCGACGGACCGCAGTCTGTTGTGTTTGACGAGGCGGAAAACCGCCTGCATGCACAAAAAGGGGTTCTGCTATACTGCCTGAACGGCTTGCCTTCCTGAGGATGTTTATTAAATAAGCATCAGAATTTCGGGGCGGACAGCGATGTTCGCCCCTTTGCTTTGGCGAGACATGGCTGGACAATGCGGTTCGGCCGTTGTTATACGCCCCGGAACACGTAAAAACGCGGAACCCGAAAATGCAGATCGCTGTCGATTTTTGCCAGCCCTTCACGCTGGATCATTCCAATATCCGTGGCCGCTTCACGCGCCTTGGCCCGACGGTGCAGACCATCATCGGCCAGCACAACTATCCGCCGCTTGCCAACCATCTGTTGGGCGAGATCATCGGCCTTGCCGTATTGCTGTCTTCCTCGCTGAAATATGAAGGGCTTTTTACCCTTCAGACCAGTTCGGACGGGCCGATCAGCATGCTGGTGGTTGATGTCGACAGTGCGGGCAATGTACGCGCCTGCCTGCGGGTGGATGAAGATCGCCTGAAGGCGATGATTGCCGAGGAAGAAGGCGGCGAAGAGGCGCTGCGCGGGCAGGTTCTGAAACTGATGGGACGCGGGCATATTGCCTTTACGGTCGATCAGGGTGACGAGCATGACCGCTATCAGGGGATTGTCTCGCTTGAGGGCGAGACCCTGGCACAATGTGCAGAGGCCTATTTCCGCCAGTCCGAACAGCTTGAAACGTCGTTCAAGCTCGAAGTTCATCGCGGCGAGACCGCGGATGACTGGTGGGTTGGTGGGCTGTTCCTGCAAAAAATGCCGGTCAGCGCATCGGGCGATGCGAGCACCCCCGAAGAGGCTGAAAAGGTATCTGAAGACTGGAACCGGTCGACCATCCTGATGGCCAGTGCGACGGAAAACGAGCTGGTTGATATCTCGCTTTCGGCGCATGACCTGATCTGGCGCCTGTTCCATGACGAGGAACCGCGCGTCTTTGATCAGACCCGGCTTCAGTTCAAGTGCCGCTGTTCGCGCGAAAAGATCGAAGGTGCGCTTGTGACCTATCCGCTTGATGAGCTTTTGTCGATGCGCGAGGACGATACCGGCGAGGTTGGCGTATCTTGCCAGTTCTGCAATACGCGCTATGGCTTTAACGAGGCTGATCTGCGCGCACTGAAGGCGGACGCGCCGGACGCGGGATCACCGAAAATCTGATAAAGGCATCAGCGGCTGTGATGCGACGCTGTTCGTCACAGCCTTGCCTTAATCCTAAAGCAACGTCACCATGACAGGATCATCGTCCTGACGCGCCATGGTGGCGTTGTTTTTTTATGTGCGCGAATGAACGAACAAGCAAAGGAGATCGAAGACATGACGGTTTTGTCCATCAAGGGCCTGCGCGCCGTTGTTGCCGGGGCGGCACTTGCGCTGATGGCGGCTTGCACAAGCGGTCCGGTCGCGACCTATCCCGATGTGACATGGCGCCATCTTGATCCGATTGTCTTTGCTGCCGGTCCGATTGAAAAGGTCGCTGCATGGTCAAACACCGAGGATGGATCAATCCAGTCCTCCTTGCCGTTCAATCCGGGCCGTATGGCAATGAACTGGCCCGATGACCGCATCCAGACTGCAGGCACCAGTGACATGCTGCGTTATAGCGTGACCGAGGCATCGGTGACCTCGAACGCGCTTAAAACCACCAAGGGCATCAAGGGCGTGTTCACCGATGATCAGTCCGACAAGATTGACCTGAAGATTGCAGCCAAGCTTGAACTGCTTGCCGCCAACGGCACGCCCAAGGGTGAAGTCAGCGCGATGGCGGCCCGTTCGCGCACACTGTCTGAATCGATGTCGGTGTCAGAACGTGAACAGGCGATTTACGACGAGACAACCGCCCTTTTGATGGATCTGGACCGCGAGCTGGAACGCCAGATCAACAACAATATGGGGCGTTTCCTGTTGCGTTAAATGTGTGATCGCAGAAAAGCAGGCTATCGATATCAACCCGGCAAGTGGCACTTTTGTCATCTGCCGGGTTTTGTTTTACCGCGTTTTGGGTATTTGTGTCAGCGGTCCGGTTTGTATAGATTGTCAGAATTAAAACTTAAGATAGACCGGACCACGCGATGCTCTAAAGGAGCGTGCACAGGGCCGGCAGGGACACATAACTGGGCAATACGTGCATGCAACAACCGGAAACACCGGGTGGCGGGTTACGGCTTTTTTCAACCCGTCAGCATAGTGTGGGCAGGCGCTTTGAATATTGGCGAAGCCTTCATCAACTGATCGAGCTCGATACGCCGACCCGGGACGGCGCGCGCAACTTCAATGCAGAGCTCATGCAATATATTGCCTCGAACGGGGCGGTTTTTGGCGTTACACGCAGTGACGATACAATCGCACGATTTGCCAGATCTGAAGGCGAATTTGTGTTGTTGAGCATTCCTGTCAGCGGCAAGGTTGATATGGCCTATGGCAAGGATAGACAGTACAGCCTGCGCGCCGCGGATACCACTGGTGTGGTGCTGGTTGACGGGCTGTCACATTTGACCACATCCGTTTCAGATCATTATTCCCATATTTATCTGACGATTGATCGCAATGCGGCGCTTTTGGCGCTTCAGGGGGATGAAGACCGGTTGGCGCGGGGTGTTTCCCTTCTGGCGCAGGGTGGCTTGACCGAGATGCTGCGATCCCATTTGCAGGAGATGGCAATCCGGCGCCGGAGTTTGACGGCGCACGAGGCCGATGTCGCGGTAAAGGTGGCTGGTGACCTTGCGCTTGGGGCATTGGCGCAAGGTGTTGTCGGCCATGATTCGGAACGCGGTATCCCAAATTCGACCCTTTATGAAGCGGCCTGTCGTTTCATCCGGATCAATATTGCGCGCATGGACCTGACGGCCGAGACGATTGCGCGCGGCATTGGCTGTTCACGCAGCCATCTTTATCGCGTTTTCGAATTGCAGGATGAAACGGTAGGGATGGCCATTCGCCGTTATCGGTTTGAGAATGCGGTTTCCCTGCTTGAAAATGCATCCTATCCGTCGATCAAACAGATTGCCTATGAGTCCGGTTATAAATCGGCGGCGGCATTTTCGCGGTTCTTTCGCGATTATACCGGTCTGTCACCAAGTGATTTTCAAAAAAGCCGCTAATCCAGTCATGTAGACATAAAGACGCATTGCAAACCCTTTGGACGCCCTGCATCGCCGCTTTTCGCTAAGCTTCGGCGCAATCAAGCGGTATGGCGGAGCCATGCCGACTGCGACGCAGAACGCAAAAAGGGGATATATGCATGGGCATGTTTGCTTCCGGAACGTCCGGAAAGTTTTTGGCAGCAGGGGTGGTTGCCTCAGCATTGCTTGGGACGGCAATGTGTATGACAACATCTGCCATCGCGCAGGAGACGGCATCTGAAAACAGTCAACAGACCGGGATGCAGGACGATGATGCACATGACGGCATTCATCTGTCAGCCGTGTTCACCGAGCTGTCCTATTCGAAATATAACGAAAATGACGACATTCCAAACCGTGACAAGTCCAATGGAATGGCGATCAAGGTTGGCGGAGTGGTGTCGAATGGCAGCAATGATACCTTTGTCACGCCTTATCTGACATTTGCCAAAAGTGACAGTGACGGTTCAAACCAGTTTTCCGATATCGAAACGGACAGTTCAATGGTTGGGGCCGGCGTCAGTGTGACCCATTTTGTCACACCGAGTTTCAGGGTACTTGGTGGTGGACAGTTGGGTACTGGCAGTCAGGATGTTGTTTTTAACGGTGCAGATACCAGTGAAACCGATATTGATTCCTATGCTGCTTATGGCGGGGTTGATGTCGACCTGTATGCGTATGAGAACTTTTTGTTCGGAGTTTCCGATCAGATCGGCGTAAGCCACACCGATGCCAATTTCCAGCCGGGTAACAGCATCGGTAAGGGGGCAAGCCGTGCGTGGTCAAACGGCTTTTCGCTAAATGGCAACTGGTTTGTGACCAACAAGACGATACTTGGGGCGCGACTGACCTATATACGGTTGTTTGGTGTTGAATCCATGCCCGGTGAGGACCCGCTGGATCGCAATTACGGGCAGGTTTCGATCAATGCCCGCCATATGATCAATGACTCTGTATCGATATACGGCAGTGTTGATCATGTTGTTTTCAATGATCTGTATGATTCGACCAGAACCATGGTCGGTCTGATGACATTCTTCTGAGACCACGAAGGGACAAGGTTATGACGTCATTAAAGAGAAAGTTGAAGCTCGTGGCGGTAATTGGCGGGCTCCTGAGTCTTAGCGGGTGTTTGACCCCCGAAGTTGTCAACAGCCCGGAATTCCAGAAGCTTCTTCAGACAGAAGAAGGCAGAGCGCAACTGGCGAAGTTTATTGAGCAGAACCCACACTATATTACGACCATGCAGCCAATGTTGTTTGGCACAGGGTCATAACGGGGCATCACGGATCATGATGTGACATCGTGTTGATGTTGTGTTTTGGGGGCGTGCGATCAAAACACAGAAAGACAAAAGCCCGGCCATTGCGTGCCGGGCTTTTGTTGTATCGGATAATGAATTAGAGGATGTACCGGTTTAACGGAACATCATCACCGGGACATGGCAGGACCGGACCATTTCGGTGGTGGTGCTGCCGATGATCAGGTTGCGGATGCGCGAATGGCCATAGGCGCCCATGACCAGAAGGTCGATATTTTCCGCTTCGATCTTGTCCTTGATCACGTCTTCGGGCTCGCCCGATGCAAATCCGGCATCGACCGTGTAGCCCGCATTGCGCAGGATGGTTGCCGCGTCATCAAGCTTTGCCTGCAAGGTGTCATTGGGTTTGCCAACCGACAGCAACGTGCAGGGCAGGCCGGTAAACAGCTTGCCCGATGCAATGTGGCGGACAGCCTTCATCGCGCTTTCACCGCCATCAAAGGCAATCAGGAACTTGTTGATCGGCTTGAATGC
>NZ_DBGS01000136.1:0-43476 GCF_002295455.1 Thalassospira sp. UBA848
CTCCGGACTTGCCAGCTGCACCAGACACAGTTGCGGCCAATAGGTCGAGTCCCGCATGAATTCGGTATCGACAGTGACATATTCGAACTTGCGCAATCTTTCACACAGATCACGAAGTTCTTCTGTAGTTGTAATCGGTTCCATGTCGATTGCTATAGCATTGCGCAGCACAATCCGCCAGTGGCTTCGATGCAGAGCTGATCTTCGGCTTCGTCAGGCGAAAACGGCCACAACATCCCGGAGCGACTAGATAATCTCGTCCTCATCAAGAAGCGGATCGGATTGCAGGTGGGTTTCGATGGCATCCATGCGTTCCTGCACCTCGGATGGCCGCTTGATCGAGGCAACATGAAACAGCGCATCGCCCTGGTTGACGATCGGCAGGTTGGTCCGCCCGATGATCAAGCCGTCTTCACGCGCAAAGATATCCTCGTCGCGCTGGCCGAACGGATCGGACACCGCCGCAACCACGTCCCCGGCATGCACAAAATCGCCCGCCAGCTTGAAGGTTCGCAAGATCCCCCCGGCTGGCGCGCGCAGCCAATGGCTGTTTGATGACTTAAATGATGGCACACGCGGTTCGCGCACGGTGCGTTGCGATGTCATGCCCAATTTGCGCATCACTCGTAAAACACCCGAAACCCCTGCCCGGATCGACATTTCATCAAAACGAAGCCCCTCGCCTGCTTCATACAGCAGGATCGGCACGCCAAGTTCGCGCGCAGCCTCGCGCAGCGACCCGTCGCGCAACGGACTGGTCAAAATGATCGGCGCGCCAAAGGCCTCGGCAAAACTCATGATTTCCGGGTCATCTTCATTGACCCGGATTTGTGGCAGGTTCACCCGGTTCACGGCGGCTGTGTGCAAATCGATCCCGAAATCGGACCGTTCGACGATCTCGCTCAAGAAAAGGTGGGCAAGCTGCCCGGCAAGCGATCCACGCGAATGGCCCGGAAACGACCGGTTCAAATCACGCCGGTCGGGCAGATAACGCGTATGGTTCAAAAACCCGAACGCATTGACCACGGGAACTGCCAGCAACGTTCCGCGCATGCCGCGCAAGGCCGACGACTTCAAGACACGCCGGATCACTTCCACCCCGACAATCTCGTCGCCATGCACCGCCCCGCTGACAAAAATCACCGGGCCGGGCCGTTTGCCATGCACAACACTCACCGTCAGATTGACCGGCGTGTGGTTTGACAGCAGCGAAATCGGAATATCGACAAGCTGGCGTGTGCCCGGTGCAACCTTTTGCCCGCCGATTTCGAAATCAGGGGCCTTTGGGGTTCTGGCTTTTGACGCCTTGCCTTTCCCCGTCGAAGATCCGGCCTCGCTCATGCCCTTATCCCTTGCCCTTGGTCCGTACCTTGCCGGGTTTGAAATCCTTTTCCATGAAATCAATGATCATCCCGGCAATGTCCTTGCCTGTCGCCACCTCGATCCCCTCAAGCCCCGGGGATGAGTTCACCTCCATCACCACCGGCCCGTGGTTGGAGCGCAGAATGTCAACACCGCATACATTCAAGCCCATGGCCTTGGCTGCTTCCACGGCGGTTGCGCGTTCCTGCGGCGTAATGCGGATTGACCGCGATGACCCGCCGCGATGGATGTTGGAACGGAAATCACCCTCCGCCCCTTTGCGCTCCATGCTGGCAACCACCTTGCCGCCAATCACAAAGCAACGGATATCACTGTTCCCGGCTTCCTTGATGAATTCCTGCACCATGATCGCAACATTGGCCCCGCGAAAGGCCTCGATCACGGATTTTGCAGATTTCTCTGTTTCGCCCAGAACCACACCGATGCCCTGCGTCCCTTCAAGGAGTTTGATCACCACGGGCGCGCCGCCAACAATTGACAGTACCTCGTCGGTCTTTTTGGGATCATGGGCAAAGGCGGTAACCGGCAGGCCAATGCCACGGCGCGCCAAAATCTGAAGCGAACGCAGCTTGTCGCGCGACCGGCCAATCGCCACCGATTCATTCAGCGGATAAACACCCATCATTTCGAACTGACGCAGTACCGCCAGACCGAACTGTGTCACCGACACACCAATACGCGGGATCACCGCATCATATCCCGTCAGCTTCGCTCCGCCGTAATAGATTTCAGGTTTGAGCGACGTGATATTCATCGACACCCGCAAGGTACTGATGATGTCCAACTCATGCCCGCGATCCTCGGCCGCCTCGACCAACCGTTTGTGGGAGTAAAGATTGGGATTGCGTGCAAGCATCGCGATTTTCATGAGATGTCCCCCTTGGTCGGCATAAAACGGCGCGCGCCCGGTATCATACCGGCTGCGGGCGAATGAGAAATTGTCAGAAAGTAAAACGGCCTTGCCGGGAACTTGTTCCGGCGATGGTGCGTTCTTCTGCGCGTCTATCTCTGTTTCGGCTTCCCTGCAAGATAAGATTTTGATGGCAACACCAAAAATCTTCCTGCCTTCATCGCTGTACGGCCCAAAAGCATCGGAAAGCCCATGATTGACCGATTTGCCAGCGACACTTCAACTTTCAATTTGTGATGCCCGACCAGGATATGGGTCGAAATCACAAAGCGTTCTTCGGCACTTCCGTTCGAAGAGCGAATCTCGCGACGCTCCAGCAACGGGGCCAAACATTCAATCGGGCCATGCCCGTCGCCGCGATAGTGCGGCAGGGTAAAGGCAACGAAATCGCGCCCGTCACGCTCAATCTGTATCGGATTGATCGCATGCAGCGATGATGTCCGCGCCCCTGTATCAACCTTAGCCTTGATCACCGGCACGTCAAGGTCGGGAAGTCCGATCCATTCCCGCCAGCCCAGAACATGCCCGTCCGCGATCAATGATGCGGTCTGGGTTTTAAGCGACGGTTTTGCATTTACGCGTTGCGGGCTCACATGCAGCTTCCAATTGTTGAACGGCACTTTGTTAGATGTGGTCGATGATACCCTGTAACAACCTGATCGGCTTGCGAAATCGACTAAAACAGCATCGTGATTACAGCGCAATATCTTCCATCACGTTGCGCACAAGGGGCAAGGTCACGGCACGCTTTTCTGCCAGTGCGCGCCGGTCAATCGCCGCCACCAGTTCACTTAACGCCGCAAAGGATCGCTCGATCCTTGGCAAAACATAACTGATGATTTGCGGGCTGGCCGGGATTTGCCGGTCGGCAAACAGCTTGATCAGAAGTCCGACAATCAAATCATCATCCGGTGGTGAAATCTCGCACACCAGTGCCGCGCCCAGCCGTGATTTCAGATCGGGCAGCGTGATCTGCCAGCGCGATGGCGGCTGGCTTGCGGTCAAAAGCAAATGGCCGCCGCGTTCTTTAAGCATATTGTAAATGTGGAAACAGACCGTCTCATCAAGGCCGCCATCCGCATCCTCGATCACAAGACCGGTCGCATCCCCCAGGATCTCGTCGGCATTTTGCACACCAAGATCAGCGGCCGCGACCTGCAAGGCACCGGACCGCGCCCGCCAGACTTCCGCCAGGTGACTTTTGCCACACCCCTTTGGCCCATAAAGACACAATGCCGGTGCGGGCCATTTCGGCCATTGGTCGATCCACGCCACGGCTTGGCTGTTGCAATCGGCCACCATGAAATCATCACGGCCAAGTGCCGGGCGCATTTCAAGGGCCAATGGCAATTGCTGTGGATCGTTATCTTTATCCGGTTTGGAAGTCACCCGGGTCACACTAAGCTCAATTTGCAGGTCTCTATATTCTACTGGCTTTCGGAATCCGCACCGGCACCGTTGCTGGCACCGGATCCATGATCATACAGCCGACTATCCAGATACTGCCTTAAACCATAACGGACAAGCACGCCAATAACTGCCGCCACCGGCACGGCCAGCATCACACCCAGAAGGCCAAACACAGCACCACCGGCCAGCAAGGCAAACATCACCCAGACCGCATGCAGGCCGACCTTGTCGCCAACCAGTTTCGGCGTCAGGAAATTACCCTCAAGCACCTGCCCGATCAAAAACACAATCGCAACAAGCCCAAGATCAAGGCCAAAGCCAAACTGGGCCAGCGCAACGCCCATGCCCACCGCAAATCCGGCAATCATCCCGAAATAGGGAACAAACGACACAAGCCCGGTCATCAACCCGATGACAAAGCCGAACTCAAGCCCCGCCAGCGTCAGGCCAAGCCCGTAAAACAGGCCCAGCAAAATGCACACGGTCGCCTGTCCGCGCACAAAGCCCGCAAGGGTTTCATCAATCTCGCTGACACACTGACGGATATCCTTGGCTGATCGCCGTGGCAGGTAACTATCCACCTTGGCAACAATCTTGTCCCAGTCGCGCAGCAGGTAAAATGACACAACCGGCGTAATGAACAGCAAACTCAGGAAGTTCAAAAGCGCCAGCCCCCCCGACAGGACTTCACTTAAGACATTGCCCACCCATTTAAGGGCGTTGGCACTCTGCCCCTTGATCGCGTCTGATACGCTTTGCAGGGTTTCGGGCGCGACACGGTCGAGGACACTTTGCAAATACGGCGCAACATTGGTGCGCAAGGTATCGACATAGCCGGGGAACCGTTCAAGGAATCCTGCCAACTGGCTACCGATCATCGGCACCACCAGCAACATCACCAGAATGAAAACAAGGAAGAACAGCACCGTAATGATGCTGGTCGCAATCACCCGGCTCGTCCCGCGCGCCTCAAGCTTGTCTGCCAGCGGGTCAAGGAAATAGGCAATCGCCATCCCGGCCACGAATGGCAACAGGATGCTCGAAAACAGCCAGATCAGGAAAAAGAATCCGACGACAAAGATCAGCCAGAAACGCGCTTGCTGCCGTAATGTCATCTTCGGGTCCCCCTGTTACCCTTCCCCGTAGTCAAACGGGCTTAACTGCCAAGTGATAATCCATCAAGGCGATCCGAACCGCTTGGCTGGATGAACCAAAGTTCACCCATCCGGCTCAGGCTAAGATTCTGCTGATTAAGGGCAGTCTGCAACTGATTGGTCGAGCCGACATAATCAAGTGACAGCTGCACTTCACGCTTGGACATCGCGACAACCCGCGAATTGCGCACCACCGGAAGCCCGACCAGCTTTTTCTCGATCCCTGCCCAGTCGCCAAGACCGGTAATCGGGATAAACACCATCAGGTTGCCACCCGTGCCGTAATTGATCAGGTTCGCCCGTTTCCAGCCATCGGCCAATTGGTCCTGCACCGATTTGGCCGCGCGCACCAGCGTCTCGTTCAATGTCTCGCCGGCTTGCGTCTTTTCCTGCACGCCAAAAATCTGCGGCGCGCCGGTGGGGTCATACCGCGTGACGGAAACATTCACCGTTTCACCACCTTGCAGGCCGGTGACCTCGGCACTCGCCACCACGGCGACATCCGCACCATAGCGCCGTGCCAGTTGGCCCAGACGTTCCATTGCTCCGTTTTCTGCCTGTTCGGCTGAAATCGTGCTGATATCGGTCAGATCGCCAATCGGCGCCTTGATCGGCACAAGTCCCGATGTCGCGATATTGCGCGACCAGACCTCGCGCCACGGATTGGGATCATCCCACAGGCTGACATAATTGTTCGTGCGATAGACCGGCACGATCATCACCGGCTTGGATTGCAGCTCGGCAAAGGAAATATCGCGGAACCGAAGGTACCGGCGCAGCTCGTCATCCTTGAAGCGCACCGTCATGTCCGCGATATAGCGCACCGAGGATGTCTTTTCATTCGACACCCCGAAATCGCGCACCATGTTCGTGATCGTCGATGTATCGGGCATGGCAAGTCCGGCCCGGTCTTCGGGCAGGGTCAACCGGGCTACCACTTCTTCAAAGGCCTTGCGCTGGCCGATCTCAAGTGCGCTTTCGCGCGCGGCGGCGGCTGTTTCGGCGCGCTCGTCAACATGAACACCGGTCACGGTGAAAATGTCCTGTGCGCCCGCCGGAAATGCCATGATCGCGGCAACGGTCGCCGTGACCGCCAACATCTTGATGTTTTTCAATGAAGTAAGCACGTATGCCTCTTTGCCCTAATCGTGTCTTGTTGCATTATTCTATAACGCTCTTTGTGGCATGTTGAACGCATTCTGCAAAGAAAACTCTGTCATGCGCAGGTGATCATTGCATATTGTCCGCGTTTGAGTATTTTCGGCCCAGCGGAAATTATCAAGCCCGCGTTTTTTATCAGTAGAGCGTAGATCACCCTCTACATCTGATTAAAGGCGTCAGTAAGGCGGATTGGTCAAACAGCAGGATGCCCTGCGACCCGGACCGCAAGTGCCCCGTGTTTGACGCATGGAAGTCGGTATGTACTGATCAAAAACGCGGGTCCGCCCGCTTTTATTCATGCACGCGCGAAGCCAGGGATCACCAACATGACCGCCTCTAACGGCCTTACCTATAAGGACTCCGGTGTCGATATCGATGCCGGGAATGACCTTGTCGAACGAATCAAACCGCTTGCAAAAGCAACTACCCGTTCCGGTGTTGCCGGCGGTCTTGGCGGGTTCGGTGCCCTTTTTGATCTGAAGGCCGCCGGATATAAGGACCCGGTTCTGGTGTCCTGCACCGATGGTGTCGGCACCAAGCTCAAAGTCGCCTTCCTGGCCGACAAACATGACACCGTTGGCATCGACCTTGTCGCCATGAGTGTGAATGACCTTGTCGTTCAGGGGGCAGAACCGCTTCTCTTCCTTGATTACTTCGCAACCGGCAAGCTGTCGGTCGATAACGCCGCAAGTGTTGTTGCCGGCATTGCAGAAGGCTGCAAACAGGCAGGCTGTGCGCTGATCGGTGGTGAAACCGCCGAAATGCCCGGCATGTATGCCGACGGCGAATATGATCTGGCCGGTTTTGCGGTTGGTGCGGCCGAACGCGGCGAACTGCTTGATGGCTCCAGTGTTGCCGAGGGCGATGTCATTCTTGGCCTCGCCTCCAGCGGCGTGCATTCCAACGGCTATTCACTGGTCCGCAAGGTTGTCGAGACGGCGGGTCTTGCCTATGGCGACGATGCCCCGTTCGCACCGGGCAAAACCGTTGGCGAAGCCCTGCTTGAACCGACGAAGGTTTATGTCAAAAGCTGTCTCGCGGCCCACAAGGCCGGTCTGGTCAAGGCACTTGCCCACATCACGGGTGGCGGCCTGACCGAAAACGTGCCGCGCGTTCTGCCCGAAAACCTGACCGCTGTCTTTGATGCCAGCTGCTGGGAATACCTGCCGGTCTTTAAATGGCTGTCCAAACAGGGCGGCATTCCGGCCATGGAAATGGCGCGCACCTTTAACTGCGGCATTGGCATGTGCGTGGTTGTTCCGGCGGACAAAGCCGATGAAGCCGAAGCCATCCTGCGCGAAAACGGCGAAACCGTCAGCCAGATCGGTGTCATCGGCCCGCGTGCAGGTGATGGCCCGCAGGTCGTGATCAAAAACATGGCCCGTACATGGGACAAGTAAAGAAATTGAAGCTCGCCGTTCTGATTTCAGGCGGCGGGTCGAACCTGCAAGCCATCATTGATGCCTGCAACGCATCTGACTACCCGGCCGAAATCGTGCTGGTGTTTTCCAACCAGACCCAGGCGGGCGGGCTTGAACGCGCGCGTCGTGCCGGCATCCGGGCAGAAGCCATCCCGCACAAGGGCTATCCCGGCGGGCGCGAAGCTTATGACGATGCCGTCAGCACCCTGATCGCGGAAAGCGGTGCCGACCTTGTCGTTCTGGCAGGCTACCTGCGTCTGGTCAGTGAAAGCTTTACCGCGCGCTGGAAAGACAAGCTGATCAACATCCACCCGTCCCTTCTGCCAAGTTTCAAGGGCCTGCATGTTCATCAGGCCGCCCTTGATGCCGGGGTGAAGTTCGCAGGCTGCACCGTGCATTATGTCGTGCCCGAAGTCGATAGCGGCCCGATCATCGCCCAGGCCGTGGTTCCGGTCCTGCCCGGCGATGATGCTGGCAAACTCGCCCAGCGCATCCTGAAGCAGGAACACCGCATCTATCCGCAGGTCATCCGCTGGATCGCCGAAGGCCGCGTGTCGGTCGATGCCAGGGGCATCGTGACTGTGGCCGATGCCCCGCAAGCCGACTTTGCTGAAATCAACCCGGCGCTTGAACCCGGATGAAAGAATCTTTGGCGCTGGCTGCGCAGGGTTCTGAACGCATCAAAAGGCGGGGCATAGTCATATGGCCCGCTTTTTTTGTGCTGTGCTGCCAAATCGGCAAAGCACGACCATAATCTCTGCGCATTCTGATGGTGTGGTGTGCTGGTTAAACGCCACCGCCACCACCGAAATCACCGCCACCAGAGAAAACCGCATCATGAAACGCAAGCTCCCCCGACTTATTACTGCCCTCGCCGTTTTGGCGGCCCTGCCGCCCCACGCAATGGCAGAGGCCGACGGCGCAGACATGCAAACCGGCGACAAACACTGGCGGGCGCAAAAATGCGCGGTCTATCAGGACGTGCGCGCCGAATTGCTCGACACCATTCCGCGCGGCGCACTCAGCCCGGAATTCGCCAAAGCCGAAGAAGACTATATCGAGAATGGCTGTGCGGGCCGCGCCTATGCCTGCCCGAAATCCAAGACAGAGCTCGACTATGCCAATGAGATGTCACTTGCAATGATGAGCCACGGGCTCACCGGCACCTTCCTGCCCTATGGCTGCAAATCGGGCATCCAATAAACCCTTGGCATCAAAGGTGAACCAAACCAAATGTGAAGTCGGTCAAAGGTATGACATTCAGGGTTAATCTCGCACTTGCCTGCGCTCAACCCAACGGCTATACATTTGAAAAACCCCAATCCCCAAATCCCAAGGAGGCAAGTTTGCAGGGTAACGATTACGAACTCACCGAAACCCATGTCAGCATCTATCACGGCTACACCAATTTCGTGAAATGGGGCACCATCTCCATCATTGCCCTTCTGATCCTGATGGCGATCTTCCTTCTGTGATCTGCCGGTTGGCATTGATCCGAACAATTGAAAAGCTGCCGTTTTCCGGCAGCTTTTTTGTTTTTCAAAGCGTCTCTGTCTGATGGGTAACAACGTTAAACCCCTCGTCCACGCCTGGCGGGACAAAGGCCGCATTGATCTGATGGAACTGGGCGTCGCTTGCGGCAAACTGATGGGTTCCGGCCCGGTTGCGCACCCGAAGCCGCGCAATGCACACATCATCGTCAAGATCGAGATAATGCAAAACATGATCGGCCCCGGCCTCCTCGACGATCCCGCGCATCCAGTTGCGCAAGCCCACTGTATTGGCCGGGAAATCCAGCACCACCGATAATCCGCACCGCAGCAACATTGCCACATGCGGGCCCATCACACCGCGAAGCTTTTCCGAGACCCGGACATAGTCGGCAACGGATCGCATCTGATCGCCAAAAAGCGTTGAAAGCCATTCATCCTCGGCAATCAGAACCGTGCCCGGCTTGCGCGCCAGTTCCGCCGCAAGCGTCGATTTACCCGCCGCGATCTTGCCGCACAGCATATGCAGGGTTCCGGCCCTGGTTCCATGTGCCGGGGTCGATGGGTTTTTGGTATGTGGTAACTCGGATAAAGGCTTGGTCATTTCTGTCTCCCGTTTCTTGAACTTGGATCTGGCCGGGAGACAGCCACAAAAAAACCCGCCTCGCCGGCGGGTGGGTCTCATTTGGTCAAAACGTCGCTACCCCGCCACTCTATGAGAGGCGGTAAAAATTCGCACCAGATGCTGGGTCACAACGTTTTCCATGCGCCGACAATCGCACGCATCCCCCCGTTTGTCTAGTATGACGCGGCGCACAATCAGATAAGTTCATAAATATTATTCACCCTTGGGTTATTTAGCGGTATGATTTTCAGATCGCCTTGCGCGATATCCGGGCGAAAAACCAAACAGATAACCGGCCCGGAAGATCATGATCCGCAATCAGGGAGGAAACCCATGCAAGGAAGTGATTATGACGAAGGCCTGGTGCACCACCACGAGGAAGGCTGGCACCACTGGACAAAATTCATGCTCTGGAGCGTGATCTCGATCGGGGTTCTCTTGCTGCTGATGGCCGCATTCCTGATCGATTGACCTTTGCGCGCAATAAACAGAGCCAAACAAAAAACGCCCCGCAATCTGCGGGGCGTTTTTGTATCCGGTTGGACCGGTATTTGTCTTTCGACGCTTAGCCGACGATTTCGGTCTGAGCGAAGAAGTAAGCAATTTCGATTGCAGCGTTTTCGAGCGAGTCCGAACCGTGGACCGAGTTCGCTTCGATGGATTCTGCAAACTGTTTGCGGATGGTGCCTTCCTCGGCATTTGCCGGGTTGGTTGCGCCCATGACTTCGCGGTATTTCACGACGGCATCTTCGCCTTCGAGAACCTGAACAACAACCGGGCCAGAGACCATGAAGTCTACCAGCTCGCCAAAGAACGAACGTTCTTTGTGAACTGCATAGAAACCTTCAGCCTGAGCGCGGGTCAGAGCGACACGCTTCTGTGCGACGATGCGCAGGCCAGCTTCTTCGATGACGGCGTTGATTTTGCCGGTCAGGTTGCGGCGCGTTGCGTCCGGCTTGATGATCGAAAGAGTGCGTTCGACAGCCATTGGTTTCACCTAAGCTTTGTAAAAATTCGTTACCCCCAAAGAGGACCCCCATGAGCCCCCCGAGAACAAAGGGCCTGCGGAAGACAAAGGCGGCACCAAAGACCGCCCTTATCATCCACAGACCCGAAGGTTGGCGCTATATAAACGGGGTTGGATCGCAACGCAACACATAGTTCTACCGCTGCAAAGCAGACCTGCAGCCGTTGCATTCACCTGTTTCGCCCGCAAAACACCCCCAAAAGGCATGAAACTGCGATTTCGGACGGTTTTCACCCCGTCCTGTCATCGAAACCACAGCGGCGATGACAATTTGAAGAATCCTTGCGTCAAAGCCCCTCCTGCCCTATTGAAAGCACAGAAATCCTTGCGATTCCCCCTAAACTGCGCCCAAGGCGCCTGCAAACCAGTTCAAGAGACCAACCAAAAATGCTGCAAATTACCGACCTCACCTATCGCATTGGCGGACGTGTGATTCTTGACCGGGTATCGGCGACCATTCCCGATGGTCACAAGGTCGGCCTGATCGGGCGCAATGGCGCGGGGAAATCGACCCTTCTCAAACTGATCTCGGGCGACCTGCCCGGCGATGGCGGCGATATTGTCCTGTCCAAGCGGGCCCGCATGGGTGTGGTATCGCAAGAAGCCCCGGCAGGTTCGCGATCCCTGCTTGAAACCGTGTTGGCCGCCGATACCGAACGCGCCGATTTGCTGGCAGAGGCCGAAACCACCACCGACCCGCACCGCATTGCCGAGGTCCATACACGCCTGGCCGACATCGACGCCCATACCGCCGAGGCCAGAGCAGCCGCCATTCTGTCCGGCCTTGGTTTTGACGGCGAAGCCCAGCAACGCCCCTGTGATGATTTCTCGGGTGGCTGGCGCATGCGTGTGGCCTTGGCGGCCACCCTTTTCCTGCGCCCCGATCTGCTGCTGCTTGACGAGCCGACCAACCACCTTGATCTTGAAGCCACCATCTGGCTTGAAAACTATCTGATCAACTATCCCGGCACGATCATCCTGATCAGTCACGATCGCGATCTTCTCAACCGGGTGGTCAAATCGATTGCCCATCTGCATGACGGCACCGTCACCCTGTATGGCGGCAACTACGACAAATTCGCCAAGACACGCCGCGAACAGATGGAACTGGCCTCCAAGCATTATGAAAAGCAGATCGCCCAGCAAAAGCATCTGCAATCCTTCATCGACCGCTTCCGTGCCAAGGCCAGCAAGGCCAAGCAGGCGCAAAGCCGCGTCAAGATGCTTGAAAAAATGGGCCCGGCCATCCCGGTGGTCGAGGATCGCGGCATTTCCTTTGACTTCCCAAGCCCCAAGGAACTGCCACCACCCCTGATCAACATCCATGATGGTGATGTCGGCTACGAAGAAGGCAAACCGATCCTGCGCAATATCAGCCTGCGCATTGATATGGATGACCGCATTGCCCTTCTGGGTGCCAATGGTAACGGTAAATCGACCCTGGCAAAGCTTCTGGCCGATCGCCTGCAGCTGATGTCAGGCGAAAAGCATTCCTCGAACAAATTGCGCATCGGCTATTTCGCCCAGCACCAGACCGACGAGCTGCGCGGTGATGAAACGCCTTATCAGCATATGGCATCCCTGATGCCTGATGTGATCGAACACAAGGTCCGCGCCCAACTCGGCCGCTTTGCCTTCGAGGGTGCCAAGGGCGACACCAAGGTCAAGGACCTGTCTGGTGGGGAAAAGGCACGTTTGCTGTTTGCGCTGATGACGCTTGATGCCCCGCATATGCTCATCCTTGATGAGCCGACCAACCACCTTGATATCGACAGCCGCGATGCGCTGAACCACGCGCTCAATGCCTATGAGGGTGCGGTGATTATCATCAGCCACGATCCCTATCTGATTGAAGCCTGTGCGGATCGTCTGGTTCTGGTGGCGGATGGCACGGTCACATCGTTTGACGGCGACGTTGCCGAATACCGCCAGTATCTTCTCGATCGTGCGCGTATGGAACGCCGTGCCAACAAGAACGGCGGCGAAGATGGCAATGGCAATGGCAAACCCGCCAAACGCGACCGCAAGGCCGAACGCCAGCAGGCGGCTGAAAAACGCAAAGCCGCCGCCCCGATCAAGCGCGAAGTCGAAAAGCTCGAAAAGCAGATGGAAAAGCTTTCCGAACGCAAAGCCGGCATCGAAGAAAAAATGGGCGACCCGACCCTTTACGAAGACGCCAACGCCCAAAAACTGGCCGACATCCAAAAGGAACTCGGCCAGATCGAAAACGACCTTGCCATGGTCGAACAAAAATGGCTCGACAAGCAGGAAGAATATGACGCGATGGTGGCGTGATCCGCCACCCCCGCCTATTCCCCGCACCTTGAAAGCCCGTCATCCCCGCGAAAGCGGGGATCCATCTAAGCCATACGCGCCCGCCTGATAACCTATCCGGTTGTGGCGTAACGTTCCCTCCCCGCCTGCCTGAAAAACCTGGGTCCCACACTTCTCCTGACACCAGCTTGTCAGGAGCGATATGTTTTTATCCCGCCGCAAACAACCCATGATTGACTCAGCCGATTTTTTCTTCAATACTTAACCTCATGGTTAAGTATCAAGAAGCCGAACTGAACGACATTTTTGCCGCCCTCGCCGATCCGACGCGCCGGGCCCTCCTTGCCCGGCTGGAGCAAGACGAAGACGCGCTTTCGGTCAGCGAACTGGCAGAGCCGTTTGATGTGTCATTGCCAGCAGTGATGAAGCATCTCAATGTGCTGTCTGGGGCCGGGTTGATTGCCCGGCAAAAAACCGGGCGCACGGTGCGCATTCGGCTTCAGCCTGAAAAGATGGCGCACGCCATGGAATGGCTCCGCCGTTATGAACGGTTCTGGACCGATCGGCTTGATCGGCTGGCCGCCTTTGTCGAGAACGCGGCAAAGAACGAGACACCGACACATCCCGCCGCCCCGCAGGATCAGGAGGACCGGTAATGCAACCGCAACCGCAACCGCAACAGCCCCCGCAAAAGCAAACATTCCGGCAAGATGAAAAACCAAGCCTGACCATCCGGCGACGTATTGCCGCCCCGCCCGCAATGGTCTTTGCCGCCTGGATCGATCCGCAAAAACTTGCGCAATGGTGGGGACCGCATGAGTGCCAGACGCTGGACGCCACCATTGATGCCCGCGTCGGCGGCACTTTTCGCATCCGCTTCAAGGAACCCGGACCCGATGGTGAAATTCACGATGTCAGCGGCACCTATGACGCGGTTGAATTTGACCAAAAGCTGTCCTTTAGCTGGCAATGGATCACCATGCCAGAACGCAAATCGCACGTCACACTGACCCTTGCGCCGGACGACAACGGCAAGGCCACCATCCTTGTCCTGCATCACGAACAATTCGCCGACGAGGCCGCCCGCGACGGTCACAATGGCGGCTGGAACAGCGCACTGGACAAACTCGAAACCCTCTTCGCGGCGGCCTCATAAAGCCCTTGACCTCAATCACGGTTGAGGTCCGAGCATTGCCGCGAATGGAAACCGCAGCACCACCGCTGCACCATGGACTCCCGCCTGCGCGGGCGTGACGAGCACAAAGAACACCCCGGTTCCGTCATGCCCGCAAAGCCTGCCCTCGCGAAGGCGGGGGGCGGGCACCCAGACAGCACTGCAAAACAAAATACAAGGCGCTACCCATACGCCACCACCAAGGAAACACAGGAACAAGACATGAGCGCCCCAAGCCACCTCGAAACCGCCGCGCAAGGCACCGACACCAAGGCGACCCGTCGCGAATGGATCGGCCTTCTGGTTTTGGCCTTGCCCTGCCTTTTGATCGCCATGGACATGACCGTCCTGCATCTTGCCGTGCCCCATTTGACCGCAAGCCTCAACCCGACCAGTGACCAGTTGCTGTGGATTGTTGATATCTATGGCTTTTTCATTGCCGGATCGCTGATCACCATGGGCACGCTTGGCGACCGCATCGGACGGCGTAAGCTTCTGATGATCGGGGCTGCCTGTTTCGGGGCGGCATCGGTTTTGGCCGCCTTTGCCAATACATCGGAAATGCTGATTTTCGCGCGCGGGGTTCTGGGTGTTGCCGGGGCAACGTTGATGCCCTCTACGCTGTCGCTGATCCGCAACATGTTTCTTAATGAAAAGGAACGCTCCTTTGCCATTGCCGCCTGGATGACGACCTTCATGGCTGGCACGGCGGCCGGTCCGTTGCTCGGCGGGCTGGTGCTAAGCTATTTCTGGTGGGGGGCGGTCTTCCTGCTTAATGTGCCGGTGATGGTGCTGCTATTGCTTGCTGCACCCGTCCTACTGCCCGAACACAGGGCGGAAAAATTCGGGCGGATCGACCTGCCAAGTGCTGCACTTTCACTCACCTCGATCCTTGCAATCATTTACGGCGTAAAGGTTATGGCCGCCTATGGCGTTGGCCCCGAAGCACTCGCCGCCATCGTGCTGGGCCTTCTTGGCACCTGGGTCTTTATCCGCCGCCAGCGCAAACTCGACGACCCGCTGCTTGATCTTGGCCTTTTGTACCAACGGACGATTTCGGTTCCGATTGTCATTCAGACGGCCGCGATCTTTGTCGGGATGGCCTATTTCATGTTCCTGTCCCAGTCGCTGCAACTGGTGATCGGCCTGACGCCGGTTCAGGCCGGCATGGCCATGCTGCCCGCCACCGTTTCGGGCATTGTCGGATCGCTCGGGGCCCCGGTTTTGCTGGGCCGGTTTCGACCCGGCTCGGTCATGACGGGCGCACTTGTCCTGACCGCGTTCGGGTTTGGCCTGCTGTCCCTGCCCGGCGCGGTCGGCAGTCTTTATATTCTTGCCACCGGGGCTGCAATCTTTTCACTGGGGATCACACCGGTTGCAATGATCTGTACCGATATGGTCGTAACGGCCGCCCCGACCGACCGCACCGGATCGGCTGCGGCCATGTCCGAAACCAGTGCCGAACTGGGCGGGGCATTGGGCATTGCCGTTCTGGGCAGTGTCGGCACGGCGATCTATCGCGACGCCATGCTTGATACCGACCTCCCCGCCAATCTCTCAGCCGGGGCGATTGATGCGCTCCGCAGTACGCTGGGTGGTGCCGTGCATGCGCTGGGTGATGCCCGTTTCGGCTTGGCCGGTGACGTCTTGCTACAGGCCCGCACAGCCTTCTCCGACGGCTTGCAGGTGATTTCAATCATCTGTGCGCTTCTGATGGTTTTGTCTGCGATTGGCACCGTCATCGTCTTGCGCAATGCCAATGTCGAAGCTGATAGCAGCTCCGATGACGACCCGGATGGCGGCGATACGGAAATCGACCCGGCCCTGCAACCGGCGGCCTGTGCGGCCGGTCGCGTCGACTAAAAACACGAGGCACGGGCACTGCGTCAATCTCGGCGGTGCCCGGCACACGGGAAACATTCCCCCCGACGAACCCGACGGAAAAGGAGAACCGATATGACCCGTCCCCAAATCGTCTCCCGCGCAGAATGGCTCGAAGCCCGCAAGGCGCACCTGAAACGTGAAAAAGACCACATGCGTGCGTGGGACCGTCTGTGTGAAGAACGCCGTGCCTTGCCCTGGGTCAAGGTCGACAAGGAGTATGAATTCGACACGCCCACCGGCAAAAAGTCGCTCGGCGATCTGTTTGACAGTCGCAGTCAAATGATCGTCTATCACTTCATGTTCGGTCCCGGCTGGAAAGAAGGCTGTGACGGCTGTTCCTTCCTTGCCGATCATTTTGACGGAGCCAATCTGCATCTGCGCCACCATGACGTGACCCTGATGGTTGTATCACGTGCGCCATTGGCGGAATTCCTGCCATTCAAGAAACGGATGAACTGGCATTTCCCGTGGGTGTCCTCGCATGGCAGCGATTTCAATTATGATTTTGATGCCTCCTTCCGCCCCGATGATGTCGCGGCGGGCAAGACGACCTACAATTTCGCGCCCTATAGCGGCAAGATGGAAGACTTGCACGGCATCAGCGTATTTTACCGCGATCCCGACACCAACGAGATTTTCCACACCTATTCATCTTATAGCCGTGGGGGCGATCCGCTGATCGGGGCGCATGCCTTCCTTGACCTCACGCCCTTTGGCCGCAACGAAAACGGCACGATGAGTTGGGTAAAACTGCACGACTTGTACGAGGACAGCACAAATTCGAAGTCCTGCTGTCACTAACTCGGGCGAATATCTGGCATCCGCTCCCCTGATCACATGCAGATAGCGATGCAAAAGTTCACAGGCCGCTGGCTTCGTATCGAACAGGCCCGCAATCATGCATTGCGGGCCTGTGTTGTTTCGGTCAGTTATCCGATGGTTTCTAGCGGATCACAAGCCCGCCATCGACGCCGATCACCTGTCCGGTGATCCAGTCATTTGCCGGGTCCAGCAGATGGACCACGGATCGGGCGATATCGTCGGGCACACCGCGCCGCCCAAGCGGGATCATCTCGGTTTCCTGCTGTTTCACGGCGGCCTCTTGCTCGGGGGACAGCAACATGCGTTCGCGCAGGAACGCGGTTTCAACCGGGCCCGGTGCGATTGCATTGACGCGAATGTTTCGCGGGGCCAGCTCAAGCGCCCAGCAGCGCGTCAAATGTTCGATGGCGGCTTTGCTGGCCCCGTAAAGGCCAAGATGTGCGCCTGCCTTGCTGCCAAACGTGCTCGACAGATTGACAATCGTGCCCTGGCTGTCTGCCAGATGTGGCAGGGCCGCCGAAGCCAGCAGCGTCGGTGCCCCGACATTGATTTTGAAAAGGTCTGAGATCGCGGCTTCGGTGGCGGCCTCAAGCGGCTGTATCACGCCGCCACCGGCATTGTTGACCAGCCCGTCGATCCGTCCCCAGCGCGACATTGCCTCGCCGACGGTACGTTCCGCCGCATCGGGGTCGGTCGCATCGACCACAAGTGCCGCAATACCGCTTGTATCCTGTTCGGCCGCGCGCAATGGCCCTTCCCGGCGACCGGTAATCAGGACCTTTGCCCCGTTCTCGGCCAGCAAGCGCGCGCTGGCCAATCCGATCCCGGCCCCGGCCCCGGTCACAATGAAAACCTTGTCTGCAAATCTGTTCATGACAGTTCCTTTTTTGCAAAATTGAAACTGTCGGAGTCTTGCGCGCTGACACTAGTGTCAGGGTCAAGCGTGATTTCAGACGGGTATCGTCATGCTGCTTTTTCGGGCCGGTTTTCTGCCTGCTTGGCCGGTGGAACGGCACTCAGGTTTGCGTATTTTGTCTCGCCGAAATTGGCGATGACATGCCGCAGGCGATCGCGCCGTTCATTCAAAACAGCAATCAGGTCATCAAGTTCCGACATCTTTTCAAGATGCTGTTCATATCCCGCCGTACAGGTGTGCTGACTGAAATCGGCCTGTTCGACATAACAGGGCAGGAAGCGGGCGATCTCGCGCGTTCCGAACCCGCAGCTCAGGAAAAGCTGGATATATTCGACCCGCGACACGCTATCGGCATGAAACACCCGATAGCCGTTTTGCGCGCGCCGTGACGCCAAAAGGCCCTGTTTGTCATAGTGGCGCAGCGACCTGACGCTGACACCTGTGGCCTTTGAAAGTTCTCCGATCTGCATCACGTTAATACCTGTTCCGATGACATTTCATTTGTCATGAAATTGGCACAAAACGCGGCGCAGGCAAGGCATAACGTTATGCAAGCCGCCTGCGTGCGCCTGCAACCGACAGCGTGAATGCCCAGAAGCCGCTTATCGTCTGGCATTGACCAGTTTGTTATTTGCCGCTTTGCGAATGCGTTTTTGCTGATACATCTTTTCATCGGCCAGACTGAGAAGTGCCGTTACCTCCCGGCTGTCATGCGGGAACACGGCAATCCCGATGCTGGCCCCGACCTCGACACTCAGCGATCCAAATTCCATCGGTCGCTGGACAGAGCCCGCGACCTTCTGTGATATCCAGTCGGCTTCGTCCCGGCCATTGACATCATCGACAATGATTGCAAATTCGTCTCCGCCAAGTCGCGCAACCGTATCGCCCTGACGGACCGTGGCTTTGATCCGCTCGCCAACCTTGCGCAGGACCTGATCGCCGATTTCATGCCCATAGCGGTCATTGATCGGTTTGAAACCATCAAGGTCGATATAAAGCAGCGCAACTGAATAGCCATCATTTTCCGCGTGACCACAGGCGACTTCCAGCCGGTCCTCAAACAGCAACCGGTTGGGAAGCCCGGTCAGGGCATCGTGATTGGCCTGACGCCAGAGTTCCTGGGCATTTTCCATATGCCGCGAGATATCCAGACCCATCTCGACAAAGTTGACCTCCGAGTTGCCCGGATCGGTGATCGCGCTGATGACGGTATTGGCATAGAAGAAATCACCGCCTTTGCGGCGATTGCACACTTCACCTTCCCAGGTTCCATTGGCGCGCGCCGCCATCAGGATATCTTCAAGAATATCGGCTTCTTCCTGTTCGGCACGCAGGAACGATAACGGCTTTCCAATCGCCTCGTTGGGCAGATACCCCGTCATGGCCGTAAAGCCGGGATTCACTTTCTGGATAAGGCCATTCTCATCGGTGACAACAACACTGTTTTTTGACGCGCGGAGAACCTGCTCGGACAGGCGGGCATCGAAACTGGCAACGATCTGGCGTTGGCGGGTCCAGGCATAGGCACCGCTGCCGATCGCGATCAAGACAAAGAAGGCCGCAGATACCGAAATCAGCAAGCCACGGTCCGGGCGCAGCATCGCTTCGTAGATGTCACTGGGCAGGCGCATGCCGACAAACAGGTTAAGGTCGTTAACCTTGCTGTCCGGTTCGCCAATGATCACAGACAAGGTCCGCGTTGCATTCTGTGCCAGCAGCAGCGACGAAACATCAAGGCGCCGTACCGAATAGAACCCGTCATCGGTGGTAAAGCTTTCATGTCCCTGGCGCATGTTCTCCCACGCCGTGGGGAACCGGTCGCCCAGTCCGACGGCTGCGCCATTCAGCTCCTGCGCCCAGTTTTCGCCGGCCTCTCCGCCCTCGATCCAGTGGCCGTGATGATTAAGCACAAAGCCCTGCGCACCATCACCGGACAATTCTGCGGTCATCTCATCAAGGATCGGACCGGCCCGCAGGTTCAGGACAACAACCCCCTGACGCTGCCCGTACCTGTCAAAAACAGGTGCAGATAACCGCACAACCGGTTTGATCGGCCTTTCTATTTCGCCAAACTCTTCGTTCAGTTCAATCCGCGAGACATAAATCGTCCCGCGCGGCGCATTGTTGGCAAACTGAAAATACGGGCGGCTTGACTTGTCCTGAAGATCACGGCCCGGCACGGCATAGGGAATACCGCCGCCATAATTGACGCGGATGATTTCCATGCCGTCATTATCCAGAAAGCGGACCTGGTCATAAACACCGCGCCTCTGGGAGAAAACAGCATATTCCTCGGCCAGTTCCTCTTCGGGGACCCGCCCTTCGATTACGGCTTCAAGCTGGCGACTTTCCGAAAGGATCAAAAGATCGGAAACCACCACCTCAAGACGTTCACGCAGGATGGAAATCGACTGTTCCAGTGCGAAACGCTGGTCGCTGGCAATCGTTCTTTCGCGTTCCGTGCTTACATCCCAGGCCAGGAAGCTGACAATTGCCAGAAATATCGCGCTAAGCGGTGCAAAGCAGACCAGAAACGACTTGATATGCCCGAACTTGATCATCGTTAGTCAAACCTCTCACAGGGGTGATGCGCCTTTCTGGCCTCGCACCTCACCTCTTAACCCGGTGTTATCGGCCTGCAATACAGCCCGTCGAAAACGTAAGATGGAATCCCCGCGACCCCGTCTTAATTCGGATGACGCCTCGCGCATCGTAAACCCACGCCGCCATCATGTTTGGAATCAATCTAATATGTGCATTGTCACGCGACTTTACGAGCCCGTTTTTATGCCAATTGGCATGATACAAACATTTCAAGCAAAAGGGTATTTTACCGTTCTTCGTGACATTGTTTCGGGCGGCAGGCGTCACGGTCGGGCGCACATGCAATCAAATCGTATGAGGATTAATCTGGCGGCCGGATTTGGTCCGGGCACAAAAAATCCCGCAAGGTGGATTACCCTGCGGGATTATTAAATAGAATTGAATAATCGACTTGATTATTCAGGAAGTTTGAATACCGGCAGGACCGATCCTTCATACTTGGTTTCGATGAATTTGCGGACCGCGTCATCGTGGTAAGCTTCAACCAGCGTCTTGACCCACGGCTCGTCCTTGCGCGATGTCTGGGTGACAATCACGTTGGCATACGGGCTGTCATTGCCTTCGATTGCAATCGAATCCTTGATCGGGTTCAGACCAGCTTCGAGCGCGTAGTTGGTGTTGATCGCCGACGCATCCAGATCATCAAGCGAGCGCGGCAGCTGGGCGGCGTCAAGCTCGATAAAGCTGATATTCTTGGGGTTTTCAATGATATCAAGCGGGCTGACCACGAGGCCAACCGCCGGATCAACCTTGATCAGGCCATGGGACTGCAGCACGAGCAACGCACGACCGCCATTGGTCGGATCGTTCGGAATGCCGACTTCGGCACCTTCAGGCAGTTCATCGAGGCTTTTGATCTTGTTGGAATAAATGCCCATCGGGGTCAGGATGTTATACCCAACGACCGACAGCTCATACCCGCGATCCTTGATCTGGTTATCAAGATACGGAACGTGCTGGAAGCTGTTGGCATCGAGATCACCATCATCAAGCGCCTGGTTCGGGATAACATAGTCCGAGAAGCTGACCAGTTCGATGTCCAAGCCCTTGGTGGCTGCGACCTTGACGACTTCTTCCATGACTTCTTCATGCGCACCCGGGGTGACACCGATCTTGATCGCGTCATTGGCCAGTGCCTGACCGGTGAGTGCCGATGCCAGAACGGCAGCCGCCGTCAGCTTAAGGAAAAACCGCATTGTAAAACTCCTTGTTTTCTTTTGGGTTTGTGCGGGAATTTGATGAATGTGAGCAATCCTCACATTCGAATTTCGTTTGGCGAGATGCTCAGATGTTGCGTTTGTCGGCCTTGCGCGCCAGATAGTCGCCAAAGCTTTGTACCGCCTGCACCACGACAATCAGGGTGATGACAACCGCCGCCATGACATCCGGGCGAAAACGCTGATAGCCATAGCGAATGCCAAGATCGCCAAGCCCACCGGCCCCCACCGCACCGACCATCGCGGAATAGCCAATCAGGGTCACCGCGGTCAGGGTCAGACCGTGAATGATGCCCGGTAATGCTTCGGGCAACAGCACCTTGGTCACGACCTGCACCGGGCGCGCGCCCATGGCCTGGGCGGCTTCGATCAAGCCACCATCAACTTCGCGCATCGCACCTTCGATGATGCGTGCAATGAACGGAATGGCGGCGACCGTCAGTGGCACGATGGCCGCAGACGTGCCAATTGAGGTCCCGACAACGAAGCGGGTAAAGGGAATGATGGCAACCGCCAGAATAATGAACGGCACCGAGCGGGTTGCATTGACCAGCGGGCCAAAAACGCGCTGGAACCAAAGCGCTTCAAACAGCTCGCCCCGGCCAGAGGTCGCGAGCAATACACCAAGCGGCAGGCCAAACAGCGTCGCAATCGACAGCGATACCGCGACCATGTAAATGGTTTCCCAGGTCGCCTGAAGCAGAATGGGTGCAAGGGTTGAAAACATGACTTAGCCCTCCTGCCCGGCTGTAACCGTCGTTGCGGCACCGGTATTGTTTGCGGGGTTGTTCGCGTCGGACCCGGCGCGGAAATCCATGAACTCGTCAGCGAGAAGCGACTGTGTCGTGGCGTGCCTGGGATCGGCAAAGATGCCATCCACCGCCCCCTCTTCGACGATCACGCCGCCATCCATGACAGCCACACGGTCACAGAGTGCTTTCACCACCGCCATTTCATGGGTGATGACGACCATGGTCAGACCAAGGCGTTTGTTGATGTCTTTCAGCAGGGTCAGGATCTGGCGGGTGGTTTCCGGATCAAGGGCGGAGGTCACCTCGTCACACAGCAGAACCTTGGGGTTGGAAGACAGCGCGCGCGCAATGCCGACACGCTGTTTCTGACCGCCCGACAGTTCGGCCGGATAGCGATCACGCTTTTCTTCCAGGCCCACAAGCGGCAATAGCGGGTCAACCGCCTTGGCGATATCGGCCTTGGTGGCGCCAGCCAGTTCAAGCGGCAGCGCGATGTTATCAAACACCGTGCGCGAGGAGAGAAGATTGAAATGCTGGAACACCATACCGAGCTGACGACGAAACAGCGGCAAGTCGCGCTTCGACAGCGTGGTGACATTGGTGCCATCCACCGTGACGGTCCCGGATGTCGGGGTTTCGAGCAGGTTGATGCAGCGAATCAGGGTTGATTTGCCTGCACCGGAGCGGCCAATGACACCAACAATTTCGCCAGCAGCAATATCAAGATTGATGCCACGAAGCGCGATATGTTCGTCGCTGCCACGCCGGGCTGCATATGTTTTCTGGACGTTCGAGAGCCGGATCATGGGTCTCAACCTTTCCGTAGATACAAAAAAACCGCCGCGGCGTTACCGAGGCGGTCGTACATACGGAGCATATATACGCCCTCTCGCTTTAGCCGCATTTTTAACGCGCCCGCAAGCTGAGGAGCAAATCGGCGCGATCAATGAACCCTGTGTATCTGACCGGACGTCATTCTTCAATGGGGAACAACATGCATTTTACGCATGGCATGTATGATTCCCCATTAAATTACAGAAGTTTATATGTTCAACTTCAGTTCGAACGCGGGGTGAACAGCAACTTGATGAAGCTGCGCAACAACATGACCTGATCGGCCAGTTTACGCGGTTCATTGAGTGCCTTTGACATCACAATCCCGCCTTCCAGCACGGTCGAAATCATGTCTGCAACCTGTTCAAGGTCGACCGGCTCGGTCGTTTGATACTGGCCAGCAATATCATCAAGGGTTGCGCGGAAACGAATGCGCCATGCCAGAACCGCATCACGGTTCAAATCCCGGACTTCCTTGTCAAACAGGCGTTCCTGATAGCAATAAACCGCGACAATGCAGCCCGGATGACCATTGGGCAGGTCTTCGAGTACCTCGGCCAGCATTTTCAGGGCCGCAAGCAACTGTTGAAGCGGATCGTCCACCAGTTCACGTGCCCGATCAAATACCTGATCGAGGATTTCATCATCCTGTTCGATATAGCGTTGCAAAAGCGCACGCGCGAGCTCGTTCTTGTCGCGAAAATGATAGAAGAACCCGCTTTTGGTCAGGCCCGCCTCGCAAATGATTTCCTCGATCGAGGTTGCGCCAAAGCCCTTTTCCAGAATCGATTTCGAAGCAATTTCAAGAATGCGTTCGCGTGTCCGTTCGCCCTTGCGTTTGGGGCCGCCAAACGTGTCGGTGATCGTCAGTTTTTTCGTTTCGTTCATCACTTACCCTACCGCCGGTACGGTTTTTCGTCGCCAAAGGCCTGCATGGCCGCGCCAAAAAGCACCGGATCCCTTGTAAATATTTGTTTTGAATGCGTTTTCGGAAATCTGAAAAAACCGACCGCATGCCTACTAGAAGCAAAACCCAATCAGAGCGAGATTTCCGGCCCGCGTTTAAATACCCAAGCGGTAGAAAATTTGAAACCAAAAACTGAAATTCGGACACATGAGCACACGCAATCCGCACCTTCCGCCACATGGACGAGCAAAATTCATCACCGATGGCGGTCTTGAGACCACCCTGATTTTTCATGACGGGATCGACCTTCCGCATTTTGCATCTTTCGACCTTCTGAAAACGCCAGAGGGATGCGCGCGCATCACTGCCTATTACGAACGTTACCTTGCACTGGCCAAGGAAGCGCAGTCTGGCTTTATCCTTGAAAGCCCGACCTGGCGCGCCAACCGCGACTGGGGAAACAGGATCGGTTATGACGCCGCAGAACTGGCCGCGATGAACGGCAAGGCCATTGAACTGATGGCAGAGCTGCGTGACCGTTATCATTCGGATGCAACGCCATGCCTGATCAGTGGCAATATCGGGCCGCGCGGTGACGGGTATGTGCCGTCAGAACGGATGACGATCAATCAGGCACGCGCCTATCACGCGGTGCAAATCGTGGGTTTTGCCAAGGCCGGTGTGGATATGATTTCGGTCGTGACCATCAACTACCCCAACGAGGCCATCGGCATTGCGCTGGCGTGTCGGGATGTCGATGTCCCCTGCGTTATTTCGTTCACCGTTGAAACAGATGGCAACCTGCCAAGCGGCGAGACAATCCGTGAAGCCATTGCGATGGTCGATGAACACACAGGCGATTACCCGGCCTATTACATGATCAACTGCGCACACCCGGATCATTTCCGTGACCGGCTGCAAGAGAATGGCGACTGGAAAAACCGGATCTGCGGCGTCCGCGCCAACGCATCGCGCCAAAGCCACGCGGAACTGGATGCCAGCACGCATCTTGATGATGGCGACCCGGAAGAACTTGGTCAGCTTTATCGCGATCTTGCCGATCTTTTGCCGAACCTGGCGGTGATTGGCGGTTGCTGCGGGACGGATCATCGTCACGTCGGTGCCATGGCAAAACACGTGCTGACGCCAGATCGCGCACCACACTGAACCGATACACCAGAAAAAAACAGACACGACAGAAAACCCAAAGGGACACGAGCAATGAATTCAAACCCGAAGCTGGCAGCGCAGTCGCCACAACCAAGACCGCCAATCGAACTGCGGGCTGCCACGCCAGACGATGCCGATGTCATGGCCAAACTGATCAATCTCGCCGGGGAAGGACTACCGGTTTATCTGTGGCAGGATATGATCGAGGGCAATGAAACCGCCTGGGATGTTGGCCGTCGCCGTGCGCAACGCGAAGAAGGCGGATTTTCATACCGCAACACATGCCTTGCCATTGGCGACGACCAGATCATGGGGGCCATCACGGCCTATGGTCAGCCAGATGCGTTTGAGCCGGTTGATCCTGCGGAAATACCGGCGATGTTCGTACCGATCCTTGAGCTTGAAAGCCTTGCACCGGGTAGCTGGTACATCAACGTGCTGGCAGTGTTTCCGCCGTTTCGCGATCGCGGGGTCGGATCATTTCTGGTCCGGGCGGCTGAAAGTGACGCGCGCAAGGCTGGCAAGCATTCGGTCAGCATCATTGCATCGGATGGCAATCCCGGCGCGGTGCGACTTTATGAACGGTTGGGATATACCGCCTGTGCATCGCGCAGGATGGTCAAGGAAGATTGGGATAATCCGGGTGAAAACTGGATCTTGTTGATCAAGGAACTTTAAAAACCAAAAGGCCGATTCCACTTAGCTTTCGGCCTTTTTTTCCCACGCGCCTTGCGGGGTTTGCTGCCAGTAGGACAGTTTGTGTCCCGCGTCTTTCCAGTCTTTCCAGCGGGTGCGGGCTTCTGCCACCGCATCGCGGTCGCGATCATCAAACAGCATGATGACGCGTTCATAATCGCCGACCTTGTCGCTCATGGCGCGGTCGGTCAGAAACAGGAACTGGGCATTGTTGGGATTTTCATCCTCGGCCGTCAGCCAGACCGGCTGCATTTCGGCATCGCCGTCGGATTTGGAACCATGGGGCAACCAGCTTGCCGGGTCGTAGGTCCAAAGCAGGGTGTTGATGGCTTCAACGCGTTCTTCGACACCGGTCATCACCACGGCACGCTTTTCGCGCTCCAGCGTTTTGGAGAGCAGCGTGGGCAAGGCCCGTTCCAGCGGCATGCTGGTGAGATGGTAAAACCAGATATCAGCCATAAGGCGGTTTTATCCCGAACATGAAAATGGGGCAAGGTGATCAACACCCTGCCCCACTTATTTCACCACCGTCATTCCGGGCGAAGCGAAGCGCAGACCCGGAATCTGGTTCCCGTGTAGCGCCAAAGTGGATTCCCGTACCCGCCTACGCGGGCACAGGCTCTGCGCGGGAATGACGCCAATCGGGAACGTGATTAGTTTTCGTAGTTATCAGCCACAAAGCGATCAAGCAGACGCACGCCAAAGCCGGTCGCGCCCTTCGGGGTCACTTCCTTGTCTGACGTTGACCAGGCCATGGCGGCGATATCAAGATGCGCCCACGGGCGATCCTTGGTGATAAAGCGCTTGAGGAACTGGGCAGCGGTGATCGAGCCCGCCGCACGACCGCCGACATTTTTCATATCGGCAATGTCGGATTTAAGCTGCTTGTCATAGCCAGATCCCAGCGGCAGACGCCAGACGGTTTCATCAACCGAAAGACCCGCTGTGCTGATCTGGGTCGCCAATTCATCATTGTTGGCGAACAGACCGGCATTTTCATGGCCAAGCGCAATGATGACAGCCCCGGTCAGGGTCGCAAGGTCAACGATCAGACGCGGATCGTGTTTTTCCTGCACATAGGTCAGCGCATCACACAGAACCAGACGGCCTTCTGCGTCGGTATTGATGACTTCGATCGTCTGACCGGACATGGAGGTGACAACATCGCCCGGACGCTGTGCGGTCGATGACGGCATGTTTTCAACCAGACCAATCACGCCGATCACATTGCATTTCGCCTTACGACCAGCCAACGCCTTCATCAGGCCGGAAACCACACCGGCCCCGCCCATGTCGAACTTCATGTCTTCCATGCCGGCAGCCGGTTTAAGCGAGATACCACCGGTGTCAAAGGTCACACCCTTGCCGACAAAGGCGACCGGGGCGTCCTTTTTCTTGCCGCCGTTCCAGCGCATGACGACCATGGCCGGTTTCTGGGCCGATCCCATGGCAACACCCAGAAGTGCTCCCATGCCGAGCTTTTTCATTTCCTTTTCGTCAAGGACGTCAATCTCGACCCCGAGTTTTTCGAGCGCCTTGACTTCCTTGGTGAAGCTTTCGGGATAAAGAACGTTGGCCGGCTCAGACACCAGATCGCGGGTGAAGAACACGCCTTCGACGACCTTTTTGGCAGAATCAAACTGCTTCTTGGCGTCCTTGTGATCGCGGGCTGAAATATTCAGCGCCTTGAGGACCGGCTTGTCTTCCTTGGTCTCGGTGGTGCGGTATTTGTCGAAACGATAATCGCGCAGCATCGCACCGGTCGCGAAATCAGACGCCAGACCTTCCATATCAAAGAGAACGGAAAGCTCCTTCTCGCCGGTCGAGATGGCGCGGGTGGTGACAGAGCCCCCCAATTTCTGGGCGGCAATCACGTCAAATTCGGCTTCCTTGCCGATCCCGAAAATGATCACGCGCGACAGATCGACATTGGCCGGTGCAAGGACCTGCAGGCTTTGGCCCGACTTGCCCTTGAAGGTCGACGCCTTGATCGCCTTGGTGATCGCACCCCCGGTTGCCTCATCAAGCGCAACGGCACTGGGCATCAGATCGGCACCTTCGGTCGCAAAGGCGATAACGGCACCGGTTTTCGGGATGGCGAGATCGGAAAACGTGATCTTCATGGTGAACAGGACTCCTGTCATGTTTCGGGGCGCAGCCCTTGATCAAGCAACTGCAAAGAAATTGATGTCCCTAATCTAGCGCGTTAAACGCGGTTGAAAAGGTTTATCGTTGAATTTCCTGCGCGATTTCACGCAAAGGCAACACCAACCCGGCAAAACCGGACGCCAACGAATTGCGCAACGTCAAGGCAAGATCCGCCAAGGTCGCTACTATGACGCATTCCAACATTCTGGAGGTATGTCATGGCTGGCAGAACCGCACCGATTTCGATTACCGAACCACAACGCGCCACACATCCGTTCTGGACGGGGGCTTTTCGCCCGCTTTTCCTGCTGGCCGGGCTTCTGGCCATCGTGGCTGTCGTTTGGTGGGTTGCGGGCTTTGTGCATGGCATTGCAACACCCAGTCTGGGAACAGGTTCGTGGTGGCACGCCCACGAATTGATTTTCGGATTTGGCGGGGCGGCCATCGGGGGGTTCTTGCTGACCGCGATTGCCAACTGGACAAGTCGCCCACCGATTTCCGGTGTCATGTTAATGGCGTTAACCACAAGCTGGCTGATCGGGCGACTGGCCATTGGATTTGGCGAATATTTGGACCCGGCTTTGACGATTGTCGGGGCGCTGGCTTATTTCATCTTCCTGCTTGCCCTTGGTGTGCGCGAACTGGTAGCTGCGCGAAATTACCGCAACATGCGGGTTCTGGCCGTCATTTCCATGATCGCGCTGTTTGATGGATTGTTTGTCGCCGCCTGCCTTGATGTCATCGCCCTTGATCCGGCCATGCTGTATCAAACGGCGATTCTCGCGATTATATTGCTGATCGGCTTGATCGGCGGGCGGGTCATCCCGGCCTTTACACGCAACTGGATGCAGCGCGAACAGATCAATGCCCCGATGCCCAGCATGTTTGGCCGATTTGACATGGTGTGTCTGGCCAGCATTGCGCTTGGCATCGTTGCCGTGATCCTTGATCCCGCAGGCGTGATTGCCGGTTCTGTATTGCTGTTTGCCGGGGTTTTGCACGCCATCCGTTTGGTGCGATGGCGCGGGGTGCACAGCTGGCGCGAACCCATCGTGATCATGCTGCATCTTGGTTATTTCTGGGTGCCCGCCGGGCTTGTCCTGCTGGGCGTTGCGATCCTGTGGCCTGATGTCATGAGCAGCCGTGATGCCCTGCATGCGCTTACCGGCGGGGCGATGGCCTGCATGGTTCTGGCCATTGCCGGACGGGCCGCACTTGGCCATACAGGGCGGGAATTGCGCGCAGGATGGGCCTTGAACAGTGCGTTTGGGCTTATCTGGGTTTCGACCGTATTGCGGGTTATGGTCGGTTTCGCCGGATCGGGCTATGTGACCATTCTGGCGATTGCGACCTTGATGTGGATTGGCGGGTGGCTGGCGTTCTTGATGGGTTATGCACCGGTGTTGCTGGGACCAAGCCAAAAGAAAACGCGCGGCATACCGGTGCGGTAAAGAAGGCGACCTAGCCGAAATCAAACAGCGAAAGCGACGGGTTGGACTTGATGTATTCCACCTCGTCGTTTTCGACATCGCCCGTGGAATGCCAGCCGTGGCTTTCATAAAAACCATGCGCGCGGTTTTCCGCGTTGGCCCCGGT
Organism: Thalassospira sp. UBA848; assembly: GCF_002295455.1. NCBI lineage: Bacteria > Pseudomonadati > Pseudomonadota > Alphaproteobacteria > Rhodospirillales > Thalassospiraceae > Thalassospira > Thalassospira sp. UBA848. The sequence continues at coordinate 29,579 of NZ_DBGS01000136.1, forward strand.
GGTCAGCGAGATGTCATTACATCCCTTGGCAAACAGCCAGTCTTCGGCGGTGCGCAGCAATGCCGCCCCCACCCCGCGGCCTTCAAATTCCGGATCGACAAACAGCGCCCAAAGCGTTGCTTCGCTCGGGATGGCAATGGCGAAGCCGGCGGCAGAGCCATCAAGATCGGCAAGCCAGATGCCGTATCCCTGTTCCAGCCATTTACCAAAGGCGGCCTTGGTGATGCCACGTTCGGCCAGCTCAGATGCGGAAAGGTGGTTTTCACGCACGCGGCTTCGGATGGCAAAAATTGCCCCGACATCGCCCAAACGGGCTTTGCGAATTTTCATCCCGGCCACTGCGTGTGCTTTCTTTCCAACCGCGTCAAACTGTGCGGCAATTTAGCGATATGACGCCACAGTGCCAGTAAAAACGATCACCACGCATACTTATTGGCCGAGATAATCCGCATCGGTCACGGGTTCCAGCCAATCGACCGGGGAGCCATTGAGCTTTTCCTGAATGGCGATATGGGTCATGGCGGTTTCGGGACCGGCCCCGTGCCAGTGTTTTTCGCCCGGTTCAAACCAGACGATATCGCCGGGACGGATTTCCTCGATCGGGCCGCCTTCGCGCTGCGCACGGCCAAATCCGGCGGTCACGATGATGGTCTGGCCCAGCGGATGGGTATGCCATGTGGTGCGTGCGCCGGGCTCAAACGTCACATTGGCGGCAGCCACACGGGCGGGATCAGTCGCACTGATGATCGGTTCGATGCGAACCTGCCCGGTGAAATATTCCGGGGATCCGACCGTTGAGGCCTGTGATCCGGCGCGTTTGATATCCATGTCGTTCTCCCTGCGGAATTATGGCCGTGAGTTTACGGCTGAAGTCTTGTTGGTTGTGATTACTTCGTACCGGCCATCAAGCGGACCGGTTGGCGTTTCGGGCCCCATGTGCCGGGGTGTGCCCGAAAGACACCGGCGCAATGTGTACCACAGCTTTTGCATGCCCCATGGGCATCAAGGTTCCAGTCAGACAGCTGATACCAGTCACGGCCAATCAGGACCTCACCACAGCCGTGGCAAAAGGTGCTGCTGTGGGTTTTGTCATGAACATTGCCGACATAGGCATAGCGAATGCCGTTTTCCATGGCGATTTTGCGCGCCCGCACCAGCGTTTCAGGCGGGGTGCGTGGGGTGTCCATCATTTTCCAATCGGGATGAAAGGCCGAAAAATGCATTGGCACATCGGGGCCGAGTTCATCATGGACCCATGACGTCATTTCGTGGAATTCCGCGTCACCATCATTTTCGCCGGGAATGACAAGGTTGGTCAGTTCCATCCAGACCCCGGTTTCGTGGCGCAGATATTTAAGCGTTTCCAGCACGTCACCCAGATGGGCCGAGCATAGTTGGTGATAAAAGCGATCCGTGAACCCCTTCAGATCGACATTGGCGGCATCCATGTGGCGAAAGAATTCCTCGCGCGCCTTATCGCCGATATAGCCCGCCGTGACCGCGACGGTGCGCAGCCCCATTTCACGGCAGGCAATGGCGACATCGACGGCATATTCCAGAAAGATCACCGGATCATTATAGGTGAATGCCACCGCCGAGCAGCCATGCGCCTTGGCGGTTTTGGCGATCATTTCCGGGGTGGCGAGCGAGGAAAGCTTGTCCATCTCGCGCGCTTTGGAGATTTCGTAATTCTGGCAGAACTTGCAGGTCAGATTACAGCCCGCCGTACCGAACGACAGGATCGGCGTGCCGGGCAGGAAATGATTGAGCGGCTTTTTCTCGATCGGATCAATGCAAAAACCCGAAGACCGGCCCCACGTCGTCAGCACCATCTGATCACCCTGACGTGCGCGCACAAAACACAAGCCCCGCTGCCCGTCCTTTAGCTTGCAAAAGCGCGGGCAGACATCGCACTGAATACGACCATCATCGAGATGGTGCCAGTAGCGTCCGGGGACGGTGTCGGTCAGGGATGCGCGATCAGTCATCGGCGTTTTCCAAATGCAAAGCTTCCTCTTTGAAAATCTAGTCCTGATCGCTATCTTTTTAAAGAGAGGGTCACAACGGACTTATTTGATGGAATGGTCAATCAGATTTGCTCGAATACGCGAAGTAAGATTGCAGGAAGATCAATATCTTTCAAAACCTTACGACAAAGTAGGTCTTGCTAATCTGATTGATCCTACGGACAGGCTCTGTCTTGGCCAAATCCAGCGTCAATCCCCTCAGTCGGGATACCAGCCCGAACTTCGGAGATTTCCTAGTATTTCACCAAGACAGAGCCTGCCATTCCGATCAAATAAATCCGTTGCGACCCTTATCATGCGATTGGAGCGCCAATGACCATTATCCGCCCACCTGCCGTTGCCGGAACGTTTTATCCGAATGATGCCGATATCTTGCGCAGCGAGATCGACGGGTTGATGGATGCGGCCCTGCATTCGGATGCCGTGTCGGGAGATGCGTCTCCCAAGGCGATCATTGTGCCGCACGCGGGATTGATGTTTTCGGGTGCGATTGCCGCCCTTGGCTTTGCCACGGTTCGGGCGCTGAAGGACACCATCAAACGCATTGTGATCATTGGCCCGGCGCATCGCATGGCGTTTCAGGGGATTGCGCTGGCCCGCGCCGATCAGTTTGCCACGCCACTTGGTACTATGCGCTGTGACCTTCCCGCCCTGCAAAAGGCGTTGGCGTTGCCGCATGTTCAGATGCTGGACGACGCACACACACGTGAGCACGGGCTTGAGATCGAATTACCGTTTATCCAGCGCCTGTTTGGCGAGGATGCTGATATCGGCATTGTGCCGCTTCTGGTCAGCCGGTGCAGCCCGCGTCAGGTGCATGAGGTGATCGAGAAGCTTTGGGGCGGGCCGGAAACCCTGATCGTGATTTCATCGGATCTGTCGCATTTCCATGATTATGATACCGCCAAGCGGATGGATAATCGCACCCGCGCCATGATCGAGAATTTCGATGCCGAGAATATTGATACAAACGATGCCTGCGGCGCGTTGCCGGTGGCCGGGATGCTGATCGCCGCACGCAATCGCGGCATGAAGATCAAGACCCTTGGCATGCGCAATTCCGGCGATGTGACGGGCGATAAATCGCGCGTCGTCGGCTATGGCGCCTGGGCGGTTTATGACGGAAAGGCATCGGGTATGGGCGGTGACGGCGAAGACGACTTCACCAAGACGACCGAGACCCTGATCAGAACGCATGGCCCTGCGATGCTGGATCTGTGTCGGCAATCGATCCTGCACGGGATGGAGACCGGGGCACCGCTGCAGGTCGCGGCCAATGAAGTTGGTCCGGCACTTGCGGCACCGGGGGCATGTTTTGTGACGCTCAAGAAAGCCGGGCAATTGCGGGGTTGTATCGGTTCGATCATTTCGCATGCACCACTTGCCACCGATCTGTGCGAGAATGCATTCAAGGCAGCCTTTCGCGATCCGCGCTTTGCCGGGTTATCGCGGGCGGAGATTGGCGATGATCTGGAACTTTCGATATCGGTCCTGTCGCCACCGCAGCCGTTTGGCTTTGCCGATGAAGCCGATTTTATTTCCAAACTGACCCCGTTTGAGGACGGGATTATTCTTTCGGACGGCAACCGGCGGGGTTTGTTCCTGCCGCAAGTTTGGGATCAGTTGCCCGATCCGAAAGACTTTTTGGCACATCTTAAGCGCAAGGCGGGCCTTGCGATGGATCACTGGTCACCCAATATGCGCGCAGAGCGGTTTATCACCCGCGGGATTTCATCAAGGGATATCCGCCCCAGCGGTTTCTGGGACCAGCAGGATTAAAGGTTATGGCAAGCAGCACCCCCGACACCGGGCAAGATGATACGCGCTACGCCGATTTCATCCGCGAGGTTGCGGAATGGGAAGGTGTCTGGGCGCTTTACCATAATGGCTGGTTGCTGCGCACGACGGAAACCGGCCAGAAATACTGCCCGATCTTTGCCATGCGCGACGAGGCCGAAAGCTTTGAGGCCAGCATTCAAAGCACGCATGTGCCCACCGCGATCACGCTGGTTGAGCTGATGGAGAGCCTGATGGTGCAATGGCGGGCAGAAGACATCATGGCGGGCATCTGCCCGACCCCGGCCCAACCGGCCATCGTCGTCAGCCTTGATCAGGTAAGCAATGATCTGATGGCAGCCCTCAAGGATGTCATGGCGGAACGTTTCGGCACCCAAAGCTGAAAACCCGACAATCTGACAATCTGACAATCTGACAAAGCGACACTGGACCTTGTGGGCAAAATTCCCTATTCCCGTGGGATAGTTCAATCTCCCTGACAAACGAGAGTGCCATGACCGTTGCCCTGCCCGCCGATGCCGATGCCCTTGAAAACGGACTGATTGAAATCGCCCGCAAGGCGGGGGCCGCGATGATGGAAATCTATCAAACCGATTTCGACGTGCGTTCCAAGGATGATGCCAGCCCGGTGACCGAGGCCGATGACGCGGCAGAGGCCGTGATCCTGCCAGGCCTTCGCGCACTCACCCCCGATGTTAAAATCGTGTCCGAGGAAAGTGCTGCCAAGGGCGATGTGCCCGACGTGAATGGCGATACCGATTTCTTCTGGTTGGTTGATCCGCTTGACGGCACCAAGGAATTCATCAAACGCAATGGCGAGTTCACGGTCAATGTGGCCCTGATCGCCAAGGGACAACCGGTTCTGGGCGTGGTTTATGCCCCGGCCATCGACAAGCTTTATTATGGCGGCCCCGATGGTGCCAAGCTGATCGAGGGCGATGTTATGGAACCCACAACCACCGCCATTTCGGTCCGCGAAATGCCCGAAGACGGTGTTGTCGTGGTCGGATCGCGATCACACGGCGATCCGGAGGCGATGAAAGCCTTTCTGGGGGACCTTGCGGTCAAGGAACTGCGCCCGGCGGGAAGCTCGCTCAAGCTTTGCCTGGTCGCAGCGGGTGAAGCAGACCTTTATCCCCGCCTTGGCCCGACCATGGAATGGGATATCGGCGCCGGTCATGCCGTTCTGCTTGCTGCCGGTGGTGTGGTTGAAAATATGGACGGATCAGGATTCGTTTATGGCAAGACCGATTTCCGCAACCCGTTCTTCATCGCGCGCACCCCGTCTGTGCCGGTCAAATACGAGAACTGATTCTTCGCAAAGCGGGATCAAAAGCAAATTTCAAAGCCGCATCAGCAGCTTGCCGATCCCGCATTGCAACAGTGATCAAATCGGCATTTTTCGGGAAATCTTGAAACTGCTCCACCCCGCAGATTTGTTGACTTTCAGCAGGTTTTGCGCTATCAATTCCTTATCGCCACACAGAGTGTAGGTGACGTAAATAGCCGCCGGAATCACGGCGACGCGGTCCAGTTTCACCACCGCGGGGCGAAACCGGGCTAGAGCGTAAATTGGAGCCGCCATTTTCATGGCGGCTCTGCGCTGTTTGGGGCATATTTTTCACCAGATCATTGTTGGTTTTTCACCTTTGATTGCGGGCTTTGCGCGTGATCGTCCTTGTCATGGCACAGCATCATAGTTAGGTATTTGACTAGCTTGTGTTTTCAGAGATTGTTGCATGTCGCCAGCCCTTACCATTCGTCCCTATTCCGAAGGTGCCCTTAGTCAGGCGGCAGCGAAGCTGCGCGCGGGCGAGCTGGTGGCCTTTCCGACCGAGACGGTTTATGGGCTGGGCGCGGATGCAACCAATGCCGATGCGGTGGCGGGGATTTATGCCGCCAAAAAACGCCCAAGCTTCAATCCGCTGATCAGCCATTTTCCCGATCGTGATTCTGCGGCCAAGCACGCCGCGTTTGATGCGCGCGCCGACAAGCTGGCCGAGGCGTTTTGGCCCGGTGCGCTGACGCTGGTTCTGCCGCGCAAAGCCGATAGCGATGTTTGCGATCTGGTAACCGCGGGCCTGCCCAGCATTGCCGTACGCGTTCCGGCCCATCCGATGGCGCGTGAGCTGTTGCGTGCGGTTGGTCGCCCGGTTGCCGCCCCGTCCGCCAACCGGTCTGGCAAGATCAGCCCGACCACGGCGGGCCATGTGGCGGGGTCGCTTGGCGATGCGATAGGCATGATCCTGGATGGCGGACCGTGTGGTGTCGGGCTTGAAAGCACGGTGATTGACCTGACCACCGATCGGGTGGTGATGCTGCGCCCCGGTGGTGTGACCGCCGATCAGGTTTCGGAATTGCTGGGTACGGATGTTGTCATGGCGGAAAGCGATGATACCGCCCCCAAAAGCCCCGGCATGCTGACCAGCCATTATGCGCCGGGTCTGCCGGTGCGGCTTGAGGCCACCACCGCTGATCCGGCCAAACATGGTCATGAGGTCCTGCTTGGTTTTGGCGATTGTAATACCAAGGGATTTGATGCGGTCTTGTGGCTGTCAAAAACCGGTGATGATATCGAGGCCGCCGCCAATCTTTTTGCCAAGCTGCATGAAGCCGATCAAAGCCACTTCGCCGGCATCGCGATTGCACCAATCCCGGATCACGGCCTGGGCATTGCGATCAATGACCGCCTGAAACGGGCTAGCGCCCCGCGCGCGCCCCATGACGGCAAGTAAGGGAACAACACCATGTCGTTCCTGCCAGAAGCCGCACTTGCCGAACTAAAAGACCTGCTGGGCCCCAAAGGTTTCAGCATGGAAAGCGATGTTCTGGCCGCCCACAATGCAGAGGCGCGCGGCAAGTTTGAAGGCCATGCCGAGATCATCCTGTTTCCGGCCAGTACCGAGGAAGTCGCCAAGGCAGTTGCCATCTGTGCCGCACATGACATCGCGATTGTGCCGCAGGGTGGCAATACCGGGCGGTGCGGCGGGGCGGTTGCCAGTGACAAACAGGTCCTGATCAATCTCAAGCGCATGAACCGCGTGATCGAGATTGATGACCGTGATTTCACAGCCACCGTTGAAGCCGGTGCAATCCTGCAAAACATTCAGGAAGCCGCCGAAAAGCAGGATTTGCTTTTCCCGCTGTCACTGGGTGCTGAGGGCACATGCCAGATTGGTGGCAACCTTGCGACCAATGCCGGGGGATTGAACGTTATTCGATACGGCAATGCGCGTGATTTGTGCCTTGGGCTTGAGGTCGTATTGCCCGATGGCACGGTGTGGAATGGCTTGTCCAAACTTCGCAAGGACAATACCGGCTATGACCTGCGTGATTTGTTTATCGGTGCGGAAGGCACACTTGGCATCATTACCAAGGCGACGCTGAAGCTTTTTGCCCAGCCCAAACACACCGCCACCGCCTGGATTGCCGTGCCGTCGCCGGAATGCGCGATTGATCTTCTGGCACTCGCACGCCGTCATACCGGCGATGGCATTGCCGCCTTCGAGTTGATCAGCAATTTCGCCCATGATCTGTCTGTCACGTATCTGCCGAACCTGACGCGGCCGCTTGCAACCAAAACGCCGTGGCATGTGTTGATTGAGCTGACATCGTCGCGCCCGAATGATGATCTTGAAACACTTCTGGTCGATCTGTTGGGTCAGGCGGTTGAGGTCGGGCTTGCCGTTGATGCCACCCTTGCCCAGTCAGAGGCACAGCGCAAGAACCTGTGGGCGATCCGCGAAGGCATCCCGGAAGCACAAGGATATGAAGGCGGATCGATCAAGCATGATGTATCGGTGCCGGTTTCAAAGGTTGCCGAGCTTTTGAAACGCGGCATGGCGAGTGCGGATGCGCTGATACCCGGCATTCGCCCCTGCCCGTTTGGCCATGTGGGTGATGGCAATATCCATTTCAATTTCACCCAGCCCGCGACCATGGACAAGCAAGCCTATCTTGCGCAGTGGGAAAGCCTGAATAGTGTCATTCACGACATTGTTCTCGATCTTGGCGGGTCGATCAGTGCCGAACATGGCATCGGGCAGCTTAAACGGGATGAACTGGCGCATTATGCCAGTGTGGAAAAGCTGAAACTGCTGCGTGCGATCAAGGTGGCAATTGATCCGGATGGCAGGCTTAATCCGGGCAAGGTTGTGTAATCGTCGCTGTCATCGACGTCGCGTTATCATGCGCCACCAAACGTAAGATGGAAGACCGCCCCATGTTCTCTGTCGAGACCTATGCGCCCCTTGATACGCCCAAACAGATTGCACCGGACGTCTGGATTGTTGATGGCCCGGTGATCGGGTTTCAATATGCCGGGCTTAAACTGCCCTTCCCGACCCGGATGACGATCATCCGCCTTAAAAGCGGCAAACTGTTTGTCCATTCGCCGATCCGCCTGAATGAAACGCTTCGGGCCAAGGTCGATGCGCTGGGCGAGGTTTCTTATCTGATTGCATCCAATACCATCCATTATGCCGGTGTGCCCGACTGGCAAAAGGCCTATCCGGATGCAAAGGCGTTCTGCGCGCCCGGTGTGATCAAGCGGGCCAAATCGGTTGGCATTTCGGTTGATTTTGATGCAGAGCTTGCCGATACGCCGGAACCGGAATGGGCCAATGAAATCAGCCAGGTGTTGGTGCGGGGCAGTTACCTCAATGAGGCGGTATTTTTCCATGACGCGTCCAAAACACTGATCCTAACCGACCTTATCGAGAATTTCGAAGCCGACAAAATCAAAAACCCGATTTGGCGGTTTATGGTCAGGTTACTTGGCACCATGGACCCGCATGGCAGCATGCCACGCGACATGCGCCTGACCTTTGCCGGATACAAGGATGGGGTGCGCAAGGCAATTGAAACCATGATTGACTGGGCGCCCGACTATGTGGTGCTGGCGCATGGGCGTTGCTATGACAAGAACTGTGTGGCGGAGCTCAGACGCGCCTTTTCCTGGGTTTTGAAATAGTTCGCAAAAAAGGGCGCCCCGCTATGGGACGCCCTTAAAGCAATTGCGATATGCGCAAAGCTTATTCAGCCGGACCAGCCCATGGGGTCATGGCGTTGATTTTGTCCTGACGGCGTTCGTCGCCGGACTTGCCCCAGTCGCCACCGAAGGCCGCGGATTCCCAGGAACCGTAGCTCGGGTTCGGGAGCATGAACCAGCGTTCGCCCCAGTAATTGCCGTATTTTTCCATGACTTCGAGACGCTCGATAATCGAGCCGTCGATTTCGTCGGTGAAATCGCCGAAGTTGTCGCCAAACTGCATGATGACACGGTAATCTTCGGTCACAGCCGCACGGCGCGGCGTTTTGTTCGAGCCCCATTCTTCGACCTCGCCCCGCAGCATGACGTGTTTTTCATCCGCATAGGGGAAGCCGAATTTCTTGAGGTTTTCGATGGTCGGATCTTCTTCCGGCGCCTTGCGGTTCGAAACATAGAAGATTTCAACACCACGTGCCGCTGCCGCCTTGGTAAATTCCAGTGCGCCCGGCGTCGGGGTGGAAATCATGTCATGCACGAAAGCCGCCCAGGTTTTGGAGCTGTAATGGGTTTTCTCGGCAACAACCCATGCCTGATAGGCGGAGTTATCAAGAACGGTTTCATCAACATCAAGGATCACCGCCGGCGGCTTGGTCGAATAATTGCCGTCCTGCTCAAGTGCGGCGGTCCAGTTGTGATCGCCAATGGCGGCGTCCAGCAAGCGGGTCGCGCCAGCATAGACCGACATGGCAGTCGTCTTGTATTCGACCGAGGTCTGCAACCACAGTGTGCCATTCAGGCCGTCATTCTGCTCGGACTCTGCCTGTGCGCCGAACGCGAAAAGCGCACTGGTCGCCATGATGGCAGCCACGCCAAATGATTTTCCGATAAAAGTCATATGTAGTCTCCCTGTTGATTTCCCGACTGCATCGATCTGACCATGCAGACAGGATTTCATAACCATGCCACCGCAGTGCGATAAAGAAAAAGCCTTTTTCCACATTATCGCGCAAAAAGGCTTTTAGAGCGGCTTTGATAAAGACGCCAATTCATTGAGTTTGGCGGCATTTACGCGGTTGGGCGTTTTTCAAATGACGTATAGCCGTCTTCAAGGGCAGGTTCTTCGTGAATGCGATCCACGCGTGCATGGGTCGGGCCTTCGTGGCAGGCGTCGATCATGGATTGAACGACCTTGACCGGGCCACAAAAGACCGCCTCGACCGTGCCATCATTGCGATTGCGCACCCAGCCGGTCAGGTCGCGCTTGCGGGCCTGTTCCACGGTCCATGCGCGATACCACACGCCCTGAACCCGGCCTTCGATCCGGGCATGAACGGCGATGTTACCGGCCCCGGTTGACGGGTCGGGACTTGTATCTGTCATGATCGGACGTCCTCCCTTTCCGATATGTCAGGATGTCAGCTTTGATCGGCCTGTCTGCCGGGCGTTATTTCGCGCCGGGGATTTTTGCGTGCAGATGGGCGGTATCCTGAAACTTCTGTTTCTGTTCCTCGGATGCGGGAAGCTGATGGTTTTCCTTCCAGTCGTCATAGGTCATGCCATAGACGACTTCACGCGCGCCATCGTAATCCATGGCGACACCGCGTTCGCGCGCTGCGGCCAGATACCATTTGGCCAGACAGTTGCGGCAGAACCCGGCAAGGTTCATCAGATCAATATTCTGTGCATCCTTGCGGTTTTGCAGATGGGTCACCAGCCCGCGAAAGGCAGCGGCTTCGAGTTCCAGTTTGGTTTGCGGATCAAGATCGGCTGCCGGGCCGTTGGCCAGAACGGCTTCTGTCGACATTTCAGAACCGGCGCAATCAGACATGCTCCATACTCCCGCTGGTCTTTTCCTGTTCCAGTTTTTCAATGACCTGGGGCACATGTGCAATGCTTTCGGCCGTAATGATGCTGGCATTGTCGATTTCGGTCTGATCGACCATTTCATGCACCCAGGTGATTTCATAGGGAATGTGGATCGCCGTCGCCCCGCACGCAAGGACCGGCAGAATATCGGATTTCATCGAATTGCCGATCATGATCGCCTCTTCGGGCTCAACCCCGTAGCGGCCAAAGATGTTGCGATAGGTCAGCGAGTCTTTCTCCGAGACGATTTCAATCCCGTCAAACAGGTCTTCAAAGCCGGAACGTTCGATCTTGAGCTGCTGGGCGATCAGGTCACCCTTGGTGATCAGGACCACCTTGTATTTCGGGTGATTGGCATATTGCCTGAGCACGGCCTCGGCCCCTTCAATGATCCGGGTGGGCGCGCGCAGCATGGATTTGCCTGTTTCGGCCAGTTTATGGATGTCTTCGGCACTGATTTTACCATCAGACAATTCGATCGCCGTTTCGATCATCGACAGGGTAAAGCCCGTCACGCCATAGCCATAGATGGAAAGGTTGGCCAACTCGGCCTGATAGAGACGATCATCAACCTGTTCGGGATCAACATAGTGTCCCAGCATTTCGCGAAGCTGCACGTGGGCTTGGCGGAAAAGTGGCTCGTTGTGCCAAAGGGTATCGTCGCCATCAAAAGCAATCAGCTTGTACATTCTTACGCCTCGTTTCTTGTTATTGGATGGCCGCAGGCACGTTCAATGCGTTGGCAGTCAACCTTGATGTTCACAGGGATTACGGCCTCAATTCACGACCATATGGCAGTGCAAACGCGCCGTAAAGCCCCGTTATCTGTATTTAATATGCACGAAACTGTTCCGAAAGCCCTTGAAAACACAAGTGTTTGAACAAGTTAAAGAAAGGCCCCCAACAAACCTCTCAGAAATGGCAGACGGCTTCGTGAAAAACGCTGACGAACAAGCCGCTTAAATTTCTCGAACCTCTAATATGCGTAATTTGTGAAGCTTCAGCGCTTCTCTCAATACTCCGGTGCTATAATCGAGACGGTACATCCACGAAATGAGATCCTTCTCTCCCACGCTAACCGTTCGCAACGCCCCCAAAAGGCCTTTGAGGCTTTCTGTAACGTCATGAAAAGCTTCAACTGCTACTGCAGGAACACGACCATTGCTTCTTAGTTCTTCAGCTATATCTATGTATTTGATTAAAAGATAACTCTCGTCTTTGGCATCCAGCGATACTGAGACCCGCTCTGCTATATAGTCCTCAGTTCTACCGTGCTCCGCCAAACCAGAAAGCCTTTGAGCTCTATCAATGAATTCCTGGCACGTGACACAGAAGTCCCCTAAATCTCCCATTTCGGCATTTATGTCAGAGAGCAAAAAGTCTCGATGTTGCTGGATAGCGATGCGCTCCGACTGGGCCATTTGGTTGCGTGTCGCAACAATCACAAACAAACCACCTGCAAGACCGAAAAGTCCAGCAGCCAACGTTTCCCAATGGAATCCCCGGATAGCATTACTTACCGGCCCTACATCCCCTCCAACTAAACTTTCACCCCAGATGCCAATCGCAATGACAAAAAATGCACCACAGAGGACCAGCGCGACCCAAAGCTTCGGAGAAATAAATTCTCTAATACCAAACCTCGACACGCTTGTTGCTCCTATAAAAATCAACGCTCTGACGAGAGTAATTTCCTTTTCTTCCAAAAGAAAGCCCGCCCCCAAAGGGGACGGGCTCGGCAGTAACCGTTTGACCAATCTCTAGACAGTTTATTCGTCTTTTTCGAATTCGATGATAATCGCATCGACCGAGAGGTTAGCCCCCTGCTCGGCGTGGATCTTTTTGACCACGCCCTTGCTTTCGCATTTAAGGACGTTTTCCATTTTCATGGCCTCAAGGATGCAGAGCTCCTCGCCCGGCTGGACGGTCTGGCCTTCCTCGACCGAGACCTTGACGAGCAAGCCCGGCATTGGTGAGAGCAGGAAGTTCGACATATCCGGCGGGGCCTTGAACGGCATCAGTTTTTGCAGTTCCGCGACGCGTGGCAGCATCACCTTGAAGCTGCGCTGAATGCCGTTGGCCGACAGGCGATAGCCCACCCCTTCGAGGTCGATCTGCACACAGACCGGGGCACCGTCGATTTCACCGACAAACATCGGATCGCCGATCTTCCAGTCCGAGACCACGCCGTAGCTGCGGTCCCCGATGGCAACGATGTAATCGCCGTTAACACCATCAAACTCGATATCAAACGGCGTGTATTCATCGCCGCAAACCGCCACCCAGCTTTCGGCAACTTCAAGCGGATGATCGCTGACCTGGCCTGTGATGCCGGCATTGCGTTCGGCAAGACGCTGATTAAGGTAGGCGGCGACCACGATCAGGGTCGATGGATCATCATTGGGCAGATCATCGGCCGAGAAACCATCCGGGTATTCTTCGGCGATGAAGTTGGTGGTGATATTGCCATCCTGGAAACGTTTGTTGGCCATAACAGCGGCCAGGAACGGGATGTTGTGCGAAATGCCACGAATGTAATAGGCATCAAGCGCGCGGCGCATTTCCCCAATCGCCTGATCGCGGTTTTCACCATAGGTGATCAGTTTCGCGACCATCGGATCATAGAACATCGAAATCTCGCCGCCTTCAAAGACGCCGGTATCCACACGCACGGTGTCGGATTCCTCTGGTGGCTGATAGCGTACCAGACGGCCGGTGGAAGGCAGGAATTCGCGGAAGGGATCCTCGGCATAGACACGGGTTTCCATGGCCCAGCCGGTCAGTTTGACATCATCCTGTTTGAGCGTCAGCTTTTCACCATCGGCGATCTTGATCATCCATTCGACAAGATCCTGACCGGTGACAAGTTCGGTCACCGGATGTTCGACCTGAAGCCGGGTGTTCATTTCAAGGAAGTAGAAGTTCTTGTCCTTATCAACGATGAATTCCACCGTCCCGGCAGAGCAGTAATCCACCGCACGTGCCAGTGCCACGGCCTGTTCACCCATGGCCTTGCGGGTCGCGGGGTCGATAAAGGGTGACGGGGCTTCTTCGACGACCTTCTGGTGGCGGCGCTGGATGGAGCATTCGCGCTCGCCAAGATAGATCGCGTTGCCGTGTTTATCGGCCAGCACCTGAATTTCGATATGGCGCGGTTCCTCGACGAATTTTTCGACAAAGACGCGGTCATCGCCAAAGGAGCTTGCGGCTTCTGACGT
>NZ_DBGS01000136.1:43852-45363 GCF_002295455.1 Thalassospira sp. UBA848
CCAGCGGATGCCTTGAGCATCACCGGATAGCCGATGTCGTTGGCGATCTTGACGGCCTCGTCGGTGTCCTTGATCACGCCCATGAAACCGGGAACGGTTGAAACACCCGCGTCGGCCGCGATCTTTTTCGAGGTGATCTTGTCGCCCATGGCAGCAATGGCGCCATTCGGCGGACCGATAAAGGCGATGTTTGCTGCATCAAGGGCCTTGGCGAAGGCCTGATTTTCCGACAGGAAGCCATAGCCGGGATGGACGGCCTCGGCCCCTGTGGATTTGCAGGCGTCGATGATGTTTTCAATAATCAGGTAGGACTGATTACTGGGTGCCGGGCCGATGCGGACGGCCTCGTCGGCCATCTGAACATGCAGGGCGTTTTTATCGGCATCGGAATAGACCGCAACGGTCTTGATGCCCATTTTGCGGGCTGATTTGATCACACGGCAGGCGATTTCACCGCGGTTGGCAATCAGGATCTTGCTAAACATTTTTCTGTCTCCCAATTTGTCTTACAGCGGAATGTTGCCGTGTTTCTTTTCAGGGTTCTTGATGTCCTTGTTGCGCAGCATGCCAAGCGCCTTGCAAACGCGGCGGCGTGTGCCATGCGGCATGATGACATCATCAATGAACCCCTTGCGGCCCGCGACAAACGGGTTGGCGAATTTTTCGCGGTATTCTTCGGTGCGGGCTTCGATCTTTTCAGGATTGTCCATGTCCGCCCTGAAGATGATTTCCACCGCACCTTTTGGCCCCATCACCGCAATTTCGGCGGTCGGCCAAGCATAGTTTACGTCACCGCGCAGATGTTTTGATGACATCACGTCATAGGCCCCGCCATAGGCCTTGCGGGTAATGACGGTGACCTTGGGCACGGTGGCCTCGGCATAGGCATAGAGCAGTTTCGCACCATGTTTGATGATGCCGCCATATTCCTGCGCGGTGCCCGGCATGAAGCCCGGCACATCGACAAAGGTGACAATCGGAATATTGTAGGCATCGCAGAAGCGCACGAAGCGCGCGGCCTTTTTGGAGCTGTCGATATCAAGGCAGCCGGCCAGAACCATCGGCTGGTTGGCGACGACACCGACCGTGCGGCCATCCATGCGCGCCATGCCAATAATGATGTTTTTGGCGTAGTCGGCCTGAATTTCAAAGAAGTCGCCCTCGTCGACGATCTTGGTGATCAGTTCCTTCATGTCATAGGGCATGTTGGGGTTTTCTGGCACCAGGGTATCGAGCGAGAAGTCATCCCGGTTGATCGGATCTTCGCAGAGGCGTGCGGGCGGGTCTTCCTTGTTACACAGAGGCAGGAAGTCCATGAAACGGCGGGTCTGAAGCAACAGATCGACATCATTGTCAAAGGCCAGATCAGCCACACCCGAAACACTGGTGTGGGTCGATGCCCCGCCCAGCTGTTCGTGGGTGACTTCTTCGTGGGTGACGGTCTTGACCACATCCGGACCGGTCACGAACATATAGGAGCTGTCCTTGACCATGAAGATGAAGTCGGTCAT
>NZ_DBGS01000136.1:45672-55028 GCF_002295455.1 Thalassospira sp. UBA848
GAAGTCGGTCATGGCCGGGCTATAGACGGCACCACCGGCACATGGCCCCATGATCAGCGAGATTTGCGGGATGACGCCGGATGCCTCGACATTGCGCTGGAAGACATCAGCGTAACCCGCCAGGCTTTCAACACCTTCCTGAATACGCGCGCCGCCCGAATCATTAAGGCCAATCACCGGTGCGCCGACCTTCATCGCCTGATCCATGATCTTGGCGATCTTGCGCGCATGTGCACCCGAAAGTGCGCCGCCGAACACAGTAAAATCCTGCGAGAAAACAAAGACCAGACGGCCATTGATCGTGCCGTGACCGGTGACGACACCATCTCCGGGAATGCGGTTTTCGGTCATGCCGAAATCCACACAATCATGTTCGACAAACATGTCCCATTCTTCGAAGGAGCCTTCGTCAAGCAGCACATCAAGGCGTTCACGCGCGGTGAGCTTGCCTTTCTTGTGCTGATTATCAATGCGGCGCTGGCCACCGCCCATGGCAGCTTCGGCGCGCTTCGCTTCGAGTTTGGCGACAATATCCTGCATGTTGCGTTTTCCTTGCTGTGATCGGCCATTTGGCACATTTCGGCCCAATGTGCGCGTCTCGAGAATGAAATAGCATTATTCGGTACTGGAATGCCAATTATTTTTGCTATTCTGCCAGAGGTCGAGAATACCCCGTAAACACCTGATTTCCCTAACGTCATCGCGATATATGTGAATGGGCTGGACTAAAGTCTAGAGTTGTACCTGCCCGACCCTTGTCACAGGATCATATGCGCGCATGGCGCGTTGCAGGAGTAGCTTACCGTGCGACACCCCTGATCCGGGGTCCTGTTATCGCGTACAGTATATGCCTGTCGTCACCACAACCGATTGAGCCCATGTTAAAATTCAGCCCCCGCAATCCGGAAAAAACCGGCGATGATCGCCCTGCTGGCTCCTTATGGGGGTATGTCTGGCGCATGAGTGGCTGGCATCAGGTGGCGGTATGCAGCCTTGCAGTGATTGTGGCTGCCCTTGGCATTGCCCCGATCGAGCTGCAACGCCGGATTGTTGATAACGCCATCACCCCGCAGGACTTTGACCTTCTGATCACGCTGGCCATTCTTTATCTGGGTGTGATTGTCGTGCATGGCAGCATCAAATATGTGCTGCGCATTTATGAAGGCTGGCTGAGCGAAAGCGCGATCCAGTATAACCGCAAGCACCTGACGCGCCTGCGCGCCCACAATCAGGCCGGAAGCGACGATGAAAGCAACGGACGTGCAGTTTCGATCATCGGCGCCGAGATCGAGAAACTGGGCGGGTTTGTTGGCGATGGCCTGTCACAGCCGGTGGTCAATAGCGGCATGCTGATCTTTGGGCTTGGCTATATGATCAGTGTTGAACCGATGATCGGCCTGATCGGGGTGATCGCCCTGATCCCGCAGATCGCGCTTGTGCCGGTCATTCAGAAACGCATCAATGCCCTGATTGAAGATCGGGTCGAGAAGATGCGTGAAGTCAGTGACGAGCTTTCAGACCTGTCATCTGACAAAAGCGATGACGAGCAACTCAGCCCGATCAATCGCGGGATTACCGGGCTGTTTGACAACCGGATGCAATTGTTCGTTCTGAAATTCGGCATGAAGTCACTGATCAACTTGCTGAACGCGCTGGCACCGCTGAGCGTGCTGTTCGTTGGCGGCTATCTGGTGATTCAGGACCAAACGTCGGTCGGTATCATTGTGGCGTTTATTTCAGGCTTTGACCGGATGTCGTCACCGATGCGCGAATTGCTGTCCTATTACCGGGTGGCGGCACAGGCAGCCGTGCAGCACAGAATGATCGCGCGCTGGATGAAATAACGTTGATGGCGGCAAATGCCGCCATCAAGGGTCAGCCAAGCAGTTCGAGATAGCGGCCCGCGGCCAGAAGCTCCGCCCGGTGACGGTCGCGTCGGGCAATTGCCTCTGCGTCTTCGCCCCATTTCTCCATGGCGTATTCTTCATCAAGCATGGCGCACTCAAAAGCGTTCTGGGCGTCGATCTTCTTGTTCATTACCGCAAGGCCAATGATGACCGACCCCGACACCGTGGTCAGGCTGTGCAGGGCTGTCAGGTAATAATCATCGAAAGATTCGACATGATCCTGCAAACGCAAAAGCGCGTGGTCATCCTGAGTGATCGGCATCACACCTTCGGTGACCTGAAGCGCCACGCCAAGATCGTCCTTTGACCAATCGAGCAGCGGTTGCCATTTTTTGGCCTGACGTTCGATCAATTCTTCCGGATAGGGTGCGCGATAACACAGCAGATCAGAGCGCCCATAGCCGGTCAATTCGGCGATCACCCCCGGGCGATTCGGACGCACACGGTCAATGGCGGTCGCGGCAAGCTGCATGATCGGCATGGTGGAAGGCTGGACCTTTTCACCCTGCGCATCCCATTCCGCAGCGATTTCACGCGCAAGTACTTCTGATGGCAGGAGGAAATCCGCCTTGGCCGGGGTTTTCACCGCCCGCCCGTCAAGAAGAACGCGCCAGCCTGCCCCGCTGTCATCAGCAGCGGCGTCGGCCTTTTTATAGAAACGATTGATCGATTGTGTAAGCATGAACGCCATATGCCTAAATGCAGCGTTTTGCGCAAGTGATTTACAAGATAAAGCGCGTCAAATGGGCGATTATCAAGAATTACTGTATAATTTTTGATCAATTTGCCCCATTGACCAAATAATAAACACCACTACTCTGCTCGGTGAAGATTACAAAACCGCGACAAAGCGGGCGCATTGGCAAGATGGCATGACCATTGCTGAGAGCGCATTGGATTTATCAGGTAGCTGGATTGTTACATCAATCCGCAATCAGGAGGCTTCTTTAAACATGACCACGCTTACGAACAGACTTTTGGGGGCTGCTATCGGGGCAGCTGTTGCCCTTGGCGCGCATGCTGCACTGGCAGATATGGCGATTAAATTCTCGCTCGACTGGAAATACGAAGGCCCGGCCGCACCGTATCTTCTGGCCAAGAAGAACGGCTATTTTGACGAAGAAGGCCTTGATGTCACGATTGACTCGGGCAACGGTTCGGTTGGTGCGATCACCCGTGTTGCCAGCGGCGCTTATGATATGTCGCTTGCGGACATCAACTCGCTGGTGGAATTCAACGCATCCAACCCGGATCGCGCCATGAAGTCGATCTTCATGGTTTATGATCGCCCGCCATTTGCGCTGTTCATGCTTAAAAGTTCCGGCATTACCAAGCCGGAAGACCTGATCGGCAAGACCCTTGGCGCACCGGTCTTTGATGCGTCCCGCAAACTGTATCCGGCCTTTGCATCGGCAACCGGTCTGGACCTTGATGCTGTGACCTGGGAAAGCATGGATCCGCCGCTGCGTGAGCCGATGCTGGTGCGTGGCGATGTGGATGCGATTTCCGGTCACTACTTTACCTCGATCCTGAACCTGCAGGCACAGGGTGTTGCCAAGGATGACCTGACCGTCTTTATGTACAAAGACTTTGGCATGGACTTCTATGGCAACGGCATTCTGGCTTCGCCGGACATGATGGAAAACCACCCGGAAGAGGTTAAAGGCTTCCTGCGCGGTGTGGTCAAAGGCTGGGCTGCAGCGATTGCCGATCCGCAATCCGCAATTGACGCCCTTAAGGAAGTTGATCCGCTGATCAACCCGGATCTTGAGCTACAGCGCCTGCAGATGGCGATCGACGAAAACGTCGTTACCCCGGCAACCCTTGAAGAAGGCATGGGCCTTGTCAAAGCCGACCGTATGGCCAAGGCCATCGATCAGGTTGCCCTGGCGTTCGGTTTCGAGAACAAGCCGTCTGTTGATGACATCTATACCGATGAATTCATGCCGTCTGCCGAAGACCGCATGCTGAAGTAATCATTTTGGGAAACGGGGCAGTCGGATTTTCCGGCTGCCCCGTTTTTCATCTGCCCGCAAAAAGAATAAAGATACAGGGTCCCGACCCAGCGTCAGGACCAGGCCAAGCAGGGGGAATAACTGCAGTGTCCAATAGCTTCGTCGAACTCAATGATGTCAAGCTTCGCTATAGTGAAGGCGATGAACTGGCGCTTGATACCACCAACATGAAGATCGACAAGGGCGAGTTTATCGCCGTTGTGGGTCCGTCGGGGTGTGGCAAATCATCGTTGATGAAACTGGTTTCGGGCCTGATGCCGCCAACCGAAGGCAATGTGATTGTCGATGGCAAGGAAGTTTCCGGGCCGCTCAAGATTGTTGGCATGGCGTTTCAGAACCCGACCCTTTTGCCGTGGCGCACGACCCTTGATAATGTCCTGCTGCCGATGGAAATCGTCAAACCGCACCGCCATCGCCTGCGCAAGCATCGCGCGGAGTATGAAGAACGCGCGCGCAAACTTCTGGCGACCGTCGGGCTTGAAGGCCACGAAGACAAATACCCGTGGGAGCTTTCAGGGGGCATGCAGCAACGTGCATCGTTGTGCCGGTCGCTGATCCATGAGCCGGATCTTCTGATGCTCGATGAACCGTTCGGTGCGCTGGATGCCTTTACCCGCGAAGAGCTTTGGGACATCTTGCAGAACCTTTGGATGATCAAGCCGTTCACAGTTATTCTGGTCACCCATGATTTGCGTGAGGCGGCCTACCTTGCCGATACCATCTATGTGATGTCCAAACGCCCGGGTAAAATCCTTGTGGAACGTGAAAACACCCTGCCCCGCCCACGCGATCAGGAAACCACCTTTACCCAGCCTTTCACCGATCTTGTCCACGAATTGCGCAGTCACATTCGTGACGTGCGAGAATCTTGAGGGGGCTGGCGATATCATGAAAAAGAAATTGAACCTTCGCAAAGCAACACCGTGGCTTAGCGCCATTGGACTTTTCGTGCTGTGGGAACTGGTTGTGCGGATATTCAACATTCCGCCCTATGTCCTGCCGACCCCGTCTGAAAGCATCATTGTCGGCTGGCAGTTCCATGAAGCAATCTGGATGCATGCCTATCACACGCTGTATACCACGCTGGCGGGCTTTGCCATTGCTGTGGTGTTCGGTGTGGTGCTGGGTGCGCTGGTCGGATCAAGCCGGGCGATCTATGATGCGGCCAACCCGCTTTTGGTTGGTTTTAACTCTGTGCCGAAAGTGGCCCTTGTCCCGGTTCTGGTCATGTGGTTTGGCATCGGCACCGTGCCGGCGATCATCACAGCATTTTTGATTTCGTTCTTCCCGATTGTGGTCAATGTCGCCACCGGCCTTGCGACCCTGGAGCCGGAATTGCGTGATGTTCTGCGGTCCCTTGGTGCCACCCGTCGAGACATCCTGATCAAGGTCGGATTCCCGCGGGCGATGCCGTATTTCTTTGCGTCCCTTAAAGTCGCGATCACGCTGGCCTTTGTCGGCTCGGTGATTTCGGAAACCGTGGCGTCGAATGTTGGTGTTGGGTATCTGATGTTGTCGGCCTCGTCGAAATTCAACATGCCGCTGGTGTTTGCCGGATTGCTGGTGATCGCGGTGATGGGGATTGCGATGTACGAAATCTTCAACGTCATCGAACGCCGGTCGACTAAATGGGCAAATCGCGGAAATCCAACGAACTAAGCCCCATTTGGACCAATCATCAGACAAATAAAAAGGCCGGGAAAGTCCCGGCCTTTTTTCATCGTACCATTGGCGATGGTCAGCTTAGATGTTCGTCAAAGAAGGCCATGGTGCGGTTCCATGCCAGCATGGCGTCTTCGCCGTCATAGCGACCACCGGTCGGGTTGGCAAACGCGTGATCGGCGTCATACCAGAAGAACTCGTAGTCGGTCTTGCCAGCAATCCGCAAAGAGCGTTCAAACCCGTCGACCATTTCCTTGTTGATGTTTTTATCAAGGGTGCCGAAATGCCCCATGATCGGCGCGTTCAGCGTTGCGACCTGTTCCGGGGTCTTGTTGACGTTGCCGTAATAGATCACAGCCGCATCAATATCGGTTGCGAGGGCAGTGTTCAGCGACCAGCCACCACCAAAGCACCAGCCAACAGAGCCGACCTTGCCAGTTGAATCCTTGTGACCGCGCAGGAATTCGACAGAAGATTGCAGCTTGCGGGTCGCAACCACCGGATCCATCGAAGACATCAGCGCACGCGCACCATCAGGCGTCGTCGCTGGCGGTTCACCATAAAGGTCAACCGCAAGGGCGATATAGCCCTGCTTGGCATATTCGGCAGCAACTGCGCGAATATGGTCATTCAGGCCCCACCATTCATGGATCAGAATGACGGTCGGGGCCGGAAGGGTGTGCGGCATGGCGATTTCGGCAACCATTTCGTCGCCTTCAGGCGTGGTGATGGTTACCTTGTCAAGCCCGTGGCCTGCTGCATGGGCAAGCATCGGGTCGGCAAGAATAACAGCCAAAGGCAGGGCAGCAGCCCCTTTGAGAAACAGTCTGCGTTGTTCGTCAGTCGCCTTGGGCGGCGGACCGAGATGTTCGTGGGAGCCACATCCGTCAAGCGTACACATGTTCTAGCCTCCTCTTATGCCTGTTTTCAGGGGATATCCCCAATCAACATTGTTTGCGACAGCACGCCCGGTTGGCAAATGACAATCCCGTCATCGGGCATTCCCATACCTTCACGCGCCACGATGATTTGTTCAGGTTTGTTTACGGGGCTGATCGCACCAAGGATCATGTTTGCGATGTTGTTTCCTATAACGGCTGCTTGCACCTTGGCATCGCACCTGATTTAAAGGGCCGACAAACCCCATACATGCCCCAACCATTCGGAGACGACATGCGCGATATTGAAACGGTTCTTTTTGATCTTGGGGGTGTGCTTGTTGATTGGAACCCGCGTTATCTGTATCGCAAGCTATTCAAGAATGAAGCAGAGATGGAGCGCTTTCTGGGTGAAGTCTGCCATCCGCACTGGAATCACCTGCATGATCAGGGGATGCTGAGCTTTGCCAATTCCATCCCCGACCTTCAGCATCGCTATCCGCAGCATCATGACGAGATCGCCGCATGGCAGGAGCGCTGGCCGGAAATGCTGGGCGGGGCGATTGACCGCACGGTGGGCGTTCTTGAAGACCTGAAAAAACGTAAAAAGGTGCGCCTGTTTGCCCTGACCAACTGGTCGGCGGAAACCTGGCCGCATGCATTGGAGCGGTTTGGTTTTCTGGATCATTTCGACGGGATACTGGTATCGGGGCAGGAAAAACTGGCCAAACCCGATCCGCGGATTTTTGATCTGGCGATTTCGCGCTTCAAGCTTGATCCCCGCGAGACCCTGTTTATCGATGACAACGAACGCAATATACAGCAGGCCCGCGAACTGGCCTTTATCACCCACTGGTTCAGTGACCCGGTGAAATTGCAGCGTGAATTGATCGAATACGGCCTGTACTGATCAGGGTTCAGGCCCTAGCGCTTTTGGCGCAGGTAATCGCCAAAGCATTCGCCAAAGGCAAATTCCCAGCCCTTGAGATAGCCTTCACGCAAAGCCGGCGCGATATCCCCGACATTTTCCCATGCCTTGTGTTCAAGGCGAATGACACAACGGCCAAAGTCATTCAGGTCAAACGATACCTCGACCAGGGTAAAGTCGCCCTCGTTCCAGCCCGGATGCCATGTAAAGGACAGGTGTTCGCCCGGCTGCCAGCTTCTTACCCGACCCCATGGGATGTCCTTGGCGCCTTTGGTGCGTTCGATGATTTCTCCGCCGACACCTTCATTGAACTCGACCGTGATGCAGTCCTTTTTGGCAATTGAATGGGTTTCGGTTGGCCACCATTGCCCAAAGCCCGCCGTGAAAGCGGTAAACGCATCATCAGGATCGACGGCCAGGGTCAGTTCAAAACGGATCGGGGCCAGTTCGGGGTTTTTAAGCGGCGTCACGGTCAATTTCCCAAATCGTATCAAGGGCGGCAGCCAATTCATCAAAGTGGCTAATGACGGCATGTGCACCAGAGGCATGGAGCGTATCAACATCATGATAGCCCCAATCGACCCCAATGGCGATCATGCCCGCGGCCCGGCCCATTTCGATATCATAGCTGGTATCACCGACAATCACCGCATTGGGCGCATCGACCCCGGTTTCCTCAAGGGCTGCCATCAACATCGCGGGATTGGGTTTAGACGGGTGATTGTCGCAAGTCTGCAAAGTAACAAACCGACCTTCGAGTTCATTGCGCGCCAGAACAGCATCCAGACCCCGGCGGGCCTTGCCGGTTGCCACCCCGCTTAGCCATTGACGGCTGTCGAGTTCGGTCAGCACTTCGCGCACGCCGGGGAATAGCGGTTCGTGAAAATCGGGCGTCTGACGCAGGGTAAAGAACGCGGTTTTATAGGCCGCTGTCACGGCTGCGATGATGTCATCGTCAACCCGTGCAGGGCTTGCCAGCTTTGTGATGGCTTCGGGCAGGCTCAGACCAATGATCGTGCGCGTGTTTTCCAACCCCGGACAATCCAGACCGTGCTGCGCAAAGGCATGATCCATGCAATGCGCGATGGCGTGCTGGCTGTCGACAAGGGTGCCATCGCAGTCAAAAATCACAAGTCGGAGCGGATCGTTGGTCATGTGGGGTCTTTCGTCTGGATTTTGGAAAAGCGGAGACTAATGGATCAGATCGAAAAGATCGAGTCTCCCGCGGTTGTATTGCGTGCGGGTTTTTGTGCTTTGCGGGAAGCACCAGAAACCACAAGTGAATTTTGTATTACTTCTTTGAGCCAGTGATCGGCGTTATAATAATCTTCTGGCCGACCGAGCCCCGCCGAGAAGGCCGGGCACATGACAGGAGGCAAATCATGCTTACGCTTCGCGATTGCATCGACTTCAGCGACCTCACCGAGGAGGAAGTGCTTGCCATTGCCGAATGTGAGCATATTCCACTGGTCACCGCCCTTGAGGAGGGTGAGTGCATGGTGCATACCAAAAGCGGCCGCAAACAGCTTGCCGTGATGATCAAAGGCCAGGCCGAAATGTGTGAACGCACCGGCAATACGGTTCATGCCCGTCATTTGAACAGGGTTTATGATGCGTTCATGAAGCGTTTCGACAGCAAAACACACTGATACAGTTTCTGTTTCAACATCGTTTGATCAGGAGGACGAAAAAGCCGACGCGATGCGTCGGCTTTTCGGTGTTTGAAGTTGTTTGGGCCCGGCCCTATTTCCTGCGCGAACGCGACGGTTTTGCCTTTGGCTTGGGCTTTTCTTCCTTTTCGCGGTGAATTTCCGGGGTCAGGAATTTGGTCGGTGTTTTCGGATCAAAATTGAGCTTTTTGAGCGTTTCGGCGAAATGTTCCGGCACGGGTGCCTCGATCACGACGCGATGGCCGGTAACCGGGTGCGGGAAATCAATGGCGCGCGCATGCAGATGCATCTGATTG
>NZ_DBGS01000136.1:55361-66662 GCF_002295455.1 Thalassospira sp. UBA848
CCCCTCCCCCCCGCCATATTTGCCATCTCCAAGGATCGGGCAGCCGATTGCCTGACTGTGGACACGCAGCTGGTGGGTACGACCGGTCAGCGGTGACAAGGCAAGCCATGCGGCCTTGCGCCCGGCGCGATGCAGCTGGCGGAAGACGGACTGCGCGGATTTTCCGAGCTTCTCGTCGATCACCATTTTCTCGCCGCCCTTGCCCGACAGTTTGGCAAGCGGTGCGTCAATCATGCCTTCGCGTTCCGCAGGCGCACCGGTGACAATCGCCCAGTAAAGCTTGCGGGTCGATTTATCCTTGAACGCCTTGGTCAGGGCATGGGCCGCACTGGCAGAACGGGCCAGCAGCAAAACGCCACTTGTATCCTTGTCCAGTCGGTGAACAAGCTTCGGGCGTTCCTTGCTGTCGAGTTTAAGCGCGTCAAGCATGCCATCGACATGAACATTGGTGTTGGTCCCGCCCTGCACGGCAAGGCCGGCGGGCTTGTTGATCGCCAGCACCAACTCGTCATAGAAAATAACGGAATCACGAAGGGCTTGCAGCTCTGCCTCGGTCGCATCGGACTTGGCGGGGCCGGCCTGTTTGCGTTGCTGGACTTCGGCCGGGTTATAGCCCGAACCATCTTCGCCCCATGGGCCGGTTCCACCACCGGACATCACAGGTACAGGCGGCACGCGGATTTCCTGGCCCGGCTCCACACGTTGATTGGCCTTGGCACGTTTGCCATCGACGCGGATCTGACCGCCACGCAGGAACTTCTGGACCTGGCCAAATGTGAATTCCGGGCAGTTGCGCTTGAACCAGCGATCCAGCCTGATTTCGGCCTCGTCTGCCTTGACCTTGCGCAGAGTGACACCACTCATTGCAGAACACCCCTTACCAGCGCGATTGCGCCAAACAATGCCGAAATGCCGACGACCACGGAACCAATGACATAAAGGGCCGCAAGGCCCATATTGCCCCGTTCATACAAGGTCGCAGCATCCAGCGAAAACGTCGAAAAAGTTGTAAACGCCCCCAGAAAACCGGTCACAAGGAGTGCGCGCATTTCAAGCCCCATGGATAGTTTCAGGGCGGAAACCTCGATCAGCACCCCCATCAGGAACGAACCAACGATATTGACCGTCAGGGTTCCCCAGGGAAATCCAGAGCCCATCACCGAGCCCATCATGACGGACACACTGTAACGCGCAACGGCACCAACGGCACCGCCCAAGGCAATGGATGCGATTAACAACGGTGAAAATTGCATGGCGCGGAACCTATTCCCTCAGTCCAGAAATGTCACGTGTGAATACGGCATGGGGCCATGGCAAGAATGGAGGCCCGGTCAATGTCAATGTCAATATCCATGTCCAGCACACATCCCCTTTGTCACATCAAACACCAAGGGCTGCGGATGATCAATCCTGTTGGTGCTGGCTCAGGACCGCTCAGGATCCCTGGCCCATGCGGGTTTCGACATCCGCCAGCCAGGCGCGCGTGCGTTTTTCATTTTGCCCCATATCTTCAACGCCATAAACCGATTGGGCAAACAGGCAGAACGAAACGTCATTCCCGGTTTCTGGCAAGATCAGCTCGATCTCGACCCAGTCGGGAAAACGAAAGACCGGCGTGCGCGCCAGGAAATAAAGCCGACCGGCTTCGCCGCCCTCGACATCGGTCATCAGCTTCATGCCGTGATCAGGCGCAGTTTCAATCAGAACTTCGGTCAGGGATGCCACCGATGCCTTGAAGGTAGGGCTTTGCATGGCACGCTCGGTTGTCGGCAACCGATCCGCCGGACAGGTTATGAAGAAATTGCGCGCATCTGGAAGATCCATGTCCTGCGCGAAGGCGATATTGGGGGGATCACCCGCAGGCAACATATGGTCGATCAGCCCGGTAAAGCGGACGGTCACGAAAATGCCTGCCAGTACAAGCAGCCCCCAGATTGCAAACATCGCCAACCGTTTCAAATATACCACCTGCCAATGACAAAGCGCCTGCCCGAACGGGCACAGATACAATAGTACCAAATGCCGCAGAATCAAAATGCCCGAACGGGTAAACCGTCGGGCATTTGGCGTACAGCCCCGTCAATCAGCGAACCAAGGGGGGGGGGGGATAATCTGGAAATTCGCTGATCGGCGGGAGTGTATCGGAGTTTGGTATTTTCGAATTCTCAGGCCGCAACCGGAAGCGGAGCCGCTTCGACATTGGCAAGGGCGCGGGCCATGGCTTCTTCGGCGTTGACCGCAAAGCCGGATGCCTCGACGACTTCGACATCAGAGATGCCAATAAATCCGAGAACCTGCTTCAGGTACGGGGTTGCGAAATCAGCCGGGCTGTTGACCGGAACACCGCCCGTTGCCGCAACGATATAGGCCTTTTTGCCGGTCAGAAGACCCACAGGACCATTTTCGGTGTACTGGAACGTCACACCGACGCGTGCAATCAGGTCAACCCACGCTTTGAGCGTCGAGGGGATCGAGAAATTGTACATCGGCGCACCGATCACAATGACGTCGGCATCCTGAAGTTCAGCAACCATTTTGTCGGAAACGGAAATGATTTCTTTCTGGGCGTCCGTGCGGTCTGCTTCGGGGGTGTAATAGGCACCGACGGTTTCACCGGTCAGGGCGGTGATCAGGGTGTCGTTGGTATCGCGTTCAGCGACTTTCGCCGACGGATCCGCCGCAGTGATACGATCAATCAGCTTGGTCGCAATCTGGCGGGAATTCGAATTTGCGCCATTTACCGATGCGCTTACGTGCAGAATGTTGGTCATTTGCAGTCTCCTAGTCCGGGTTTCTGTGTTGCCCCGAACTTAAGCCCGCAAAGCCGATCTGTTTAGCCAGAGACTTTTCACCAAATTGTTTCCAATTTGATAACTAAACAAACCGTCAGTTACTTATTGTCTCGCTTCTTTTGACGTTCTGCGCGCAAGCGGTCGAAATATTCGACACGTTTTTTAAGATCGCGCTCAAACCCACGTTCGACCGGTTCATAAAAGTTTTGCCGTCGCATGCCCTCGGGGAAGTAGTTTTGCCCGGAAAAACCGTCTGCCTGATCATGGTCATAGGCATAACCACTGCCATAGCCGATATCAGACATCAGCTTGGTCGGCGCATTGAGTATATGGGCGGGCGGCATAAGTGACCCGGTATCGCGCGCGATCTTGAGCGACTTTTTATAAGCCGAATAACCGGCATTAGATTTTGGCGCGAGGGCGAGGTAAATCACCGCCTGGGCCAGCGCCAGTTCGCCTTCGGGACTGCCAAGCCGTTCATAGGATTCCCACGCACCGATGCAAAATTGCTGGGCCTGCGGATCGGCAAGACCGATATCCTCGACCGCCATGCGGGTCAGGCGGCGGGCAACGAATTTCGGATCCTCGCCCCCGGCCAGCATGCGGTTAAACCAGTACAACGCAGCATCCGGGTCAGAACCCCGAATGGATTTATGCAGCGCGCTGATCAGGTTGTAGTGACTGTCATCGCCCTTGTCATAGATCGGCATGCGCTTTTGCACGGTGCGGGCAAGTTCCGCCACGCCAAGCGGGCCATCATCACTGGGCGGCAGGGAAAAGAGTTCCTCTGCTAGGTTCAGGCAATAGCGCCCGTCGCCATCGGCCATGGCGCGCAGGGTTTCACGGGCTTCGGGGGTGACGGGCAGGTCAAAGCCCATTTCCTTTTCGGCCCGCACGAGAAGTTCTTCAAGGCCCTGATCATCCAGACGCTTGAGCACCAATACCTGACAACGCGACAGAAGTGCTGCGTTCAATTCAAAGGACGGGTTTTCTGTGGTCGCGCCGATCAGTGTGATGGTGCCGTCTTCAACATAGGGCAAAAAGCTGTCTTGCTGGGCCTTGTTGAAACGGTGGATTTCATCAATGAACAGCAATGTCGCCCCACCGGTGGAACGCCGCGCACGGGCACGCTCAAACACCTTGCGCAGATCCGCCACCCCGGAAAAGATCGCCGAGAGCGGCTCAAACGCCATATCGGCGACATCGGCCATCAGGCGGGCCAGTGTCGTTTTGCCACAGCCCGGCGGCCCCCACAGCACGACCGAGGGCACCCGACCGGTCTTGATCATGCGGGTGATCGGCCCGTCATCGCCAAACAGATGCCCCTGGCCAACCACCTCATCGAGTTTGGCGGGGCGCAATCTGTCGGCCAAAGGGCGCGTGACCTGACTTTCAAACAGGGAAACCATGCTGGAACAATACGATGTTGGTTTTTGGGGCGTCTTGACCGGAAAGTAACACGCAGATGACATTGATGACAGACGAAACATCGTCGATTGACGCCCTGAAAGGCACAGCATAGCTTTCAACCGTAATCCTGCATAACCACCAAGAAGAAGCCGTTTGTGACGCCTGTTCCTGCCTGCTTGATCCGCCCTGATTGCGGGGGTCATAGATGACACCGCATCGCGCACCGGCCAAACTGCCGATCGTCATCGGATTGGGCACGGGACAAACCCTTGCATTCGGGACCACGCTTTATCTGCCGGCCATTCTGGCAGAGCCGATGGCGAATGAGCTTGGCATTCCGCCCGGTTGGGCGTTTGGCGCGTTTTCACTTGCGCTGATCTTTGCTGCCCTTTTGGGGCCCAAGGCCGGGGCGCGGATTGATCAGTTTGGCGGGCGCACGGTGCTGGCGTTTTCCAGCCTGATCTTTGCCGCCGGTCTTGCATTACTGGGCACGGCCGATAGCCTGATCATGATGTGTGTGGCGTGGTGCGTCATTGGTGTTGGCATGTCGATGGGGCTTTATGAGTCAGCCTTTGCCACGCTGAGCTGGATTTACGGGCATGATGCACGCGGCCCGATTACCGGCATTACCCTGATCGCCGGATTTGCCAGCACGATCTGCTGGCCGATTACCGCCGGATTAGAAGCCGAATTTGACTGGCGCACCGCGTGCTATTTCTGGGCCGTGATGCATATTGTGCTGGGCTTGCCGCTTAATCTGTTTCTGATCCCGCGCACCAAGGGCGACGCGCATACGACGGCAGAACACGAAACACCCACAGCGCCCCCTGCCCCGACCAAGCTGTCACGACAGGATATCTTCAATTTGCCGATGATCCTGCTGGCGATTGTGTTTGCCACCAGCTGGTTTACCGCAACGGCCATGGCGGCCCATTTGCCGCGCCTGTTGCAAATATCGGGTATGGATGCCGCCAGTGCCCTGATTGCCGCATCGCTGGTGGGTCCGGCACAGGTTGCAGGCCGGCTGGCCGAGTTCGGATTGCTTAAAAAGATGCATCCACTGATTTCATCACGGCTTTCGGCCCTGACCCATCCGGTGGGGGCGGTGCTGCTTTTGATCTTTGGTGGCCCGGTCGGGATGCTGTTTACCAGCCTGCACGGGATCGGCAACGGAATCCTGACCATTGCCAAGGGGACCTTGCCATTGGCAACGTTTGGCCCTGCGGGATATGGCGCACGGCAGGGTTATATCATGGCACCATCACGCTTTGCGCAGGCGGCAGCGCCGTTCGTCTTCGGGCTTCTGATTGATGATTACGGGCAGTACGCGATTTTGCTGACCATCGGGTTGGGCCTTGTCACCTTTGTTGCCCTGATGATGTTGCGTCACCAGCCGCAAACCCGTTGACCAGACAACGAAAAAGGCGCGCCATCAGTTGGCGCGCCTTTTGTTTTGCTGTGACGGGCTGGCTACCTAAAGAGTGAAATCACCCGTCAGAACCTTGCCATCGCGTTTAACAGCGATCTTCCAGTCGCGGCTGCGTTCACCGGCCCGGATGACTTCCTTGAAGCGTGCCACCGAGGTGATCGGTTCGCCATTGACCTCGACAATATAGTCCCCGGCCTTAAGGCGTGTGCGGCGTGCAAGGCTGTCACGGGCGACGGCCAGGATTATAACCCCTTCACTTAGGGTATCGATACCGAGTTCATCGGCCAGTGCCGGGTTCATATTGGCGATCTTGGTGCCACTGAACGGGTTGCGGCCATCAATGATGCTTTCATCGCGTGCGGGAATTTCCGGGGCGACTTCGAGCGGCATGGCAAGGGTGACTTCACGCCCGCGACGCAAGACGGCCAGCGTGGCCTCACCATTCAGCTCCAGCGTCGCGATGCGGAATTTAAGCTCGTTCGGGTTATCAACCGCCAAACCATTGACCGCGATCACCACGTCACCTGATTGCAGCCCGCCCCGTTCAGCCGGACTGCCGGTGCGCACCCTGTTGATCAGAACACCATGCGGGCGATCCAGTTCAAGTGATGCGGCCAGATCGGCTGTGACCGCCTGCCCCGCAGCGCCGAGCCACGGACGACGCAGATCGCCACTGATCAGGCCACGCATCACCACCTTGACCATATTGGCCGGAACCGCAAAGCCAATGCCGTTCGATCCGCCGGATTTGGTGAAGATTGCCGAGTTGACCCCGATCAGGTTGCCATCAATATCGACCAACGCCCCGCCGGAGTTGCCCGGATTGATCGCCGCATCTGTCTGAATGAAGGATTGATAGTCCTGCCCGGTGACACCGGCGCGCGCCAGTGCCGACACAATCCCGCTTGTTACGGTTTGTCCAACACCAAACGGGTTGCCGATCGCCAGAACAAGGTCGCCGACCTCGACCGCATCCGAATCGCCAAACGGAATGGCAGGCAATTCTTTATCAACATCACGCAGCTTGAGGACGGCCAAATCAGTGCGTTCATCCGACCCGACCAGATCAGCATCAAATTCGCGGTTGTCATGCAAGACGACGCGGATTTCACTGGCGCCAGCGATGACGTGATGGTTGGTCACCACAGTGCCATCACCAGATACGATCACACCCGACCCAAGCGAGCGTTCAACACGCTGGCGTGGCGCACCAAAGGCACCGCCGAAGCGATCCCCGAAGAACTGCTTGAAGAACGGGTCATTGAAAAATGGTGTGCGCTGGCGCTGCTCGACCACCTTCTTGGTGTAGATATTGACAACCGCAGGCGCGGTTTGCTTGACCAATGGCGAAAGCGACATCTTGATTTCCGTCTGGCTCGACGGCAAACGCCGATCCAGAGTGGCTTCATCGCTTTGGGCATGGGCCAGATTGCCGGTACCAGACAAAGCCGCCATCCCGATCACGGCAAAGGCGACAATCTTTGAAATCCAATTTGCCTGCACGTCACACACTCTCTCTTTTTGTCTTGCGGCAACCGGTCATCTGACCGGCATGGCTTGTCATCAATTAGGAAAAATAGAACTGCTGCGCAACCTTGGCGGAAATATGAAACCTATGGCATTTCGCAAAAAGAAAACGGGCGACACCATAAGGCATCGCCCGTTTCTGTTTCTTAAAGGCCGAAACGTTGCTTATTCAGCAACAGCTTCTTCGCCTTCGCCCTCTGCTTCGAGGCGAGCACGGTCTTCCGCGCCTTTTGCATCGGCGTTGCGATCGACAAGTTCAATCACAGCAACCGGAGCCGCATCGCCGTAACGGAAGCCAGCCTTGAGAACGCGGGTGTAACCACCGGAACGCTCTTTGTAGCGGTCGGCGATTTCGCCGAACAGCTTGGCTACGACTTTGTCGTCACGCAGGATCGAAATGGCCTGACGGCGTGCATGCAGGTCGCCCCGCTTGCCCAGCGTAATCAGTTTTTCGACATACGGGCGAAGATCCTTGGCCTTCGGAAGAGTGGTTTTGATCTGCTCGTGGGTGAGCAGCGAAACTGCCATGTTGGCAAACATCGCCTTACGATGGGACGAAGTACGATTAAGCTTACGGCCTTGCATACCGTGACGCATGGTAACTCTCCTTAATAGCCTGGCTTCGCTCACGAAACCGATTGTAAAACCGCCCCGCCACCCTGATCACTTTCACAGAAAGGCCAGGTTATGCACGTGCGGTGTGGGCAACGCGCCCGCCGGATGCCCAAACAACTGGGTTCTCCGGTTTGGAACACGAATGTTCCGATAACGGCCCGAAGGCCGAAGACCCGTTCTTAGAACGGATCTTCGAACTTGCGAGCAAGTTCTTCGATGTTTTCCGGCGGCCAGCCACCGACTTCCATACCAAGATGCAGACCCATCTGAGCCAGAACATCCTTGATTTCGTTCAGCGACTTACGGCCGAAGTTCGGCGTACGGAGCATTTCTGCTTCGGTCTTCTGAACAAGATCACCGATATAGATGATGTTGTCGTTCTTCAGGCAGTTTGCCGAACGTACCGACAGTTCAAGCTCGTCAACCTTACGAAGAAGGTTGCGGTTGAACGGCAGTTCGTCTTCTTTCTTCTCTTCGACAACCGCTTCCGGCTCTTCGAAGTTGACGAACAGCGACAGCTGGTCCTGGAGGATACGGGCAGCAAGCGCAACCGAATCTTCCGGGGTCAGCGCACCGTTGGTTTCAACGGTCAGCGACAGCTTGTCAAAGTCGGTATCCTGACCAACACGGGTGTTTTCCACCTTGTAGGCCACTTTACGGATCGGGCTGAAGATCGCATCGATCGGAATAAGACCAATCGGCGCGTCAGACGAGCTGTGCGAGCTGGCTGCAACATAGCCTTTACCGTTATCAACGGTGAATTCGATGTTGAGCGTTGCACCATCATCAAGATGGCACAGCTCGAGATCCGGGTTGAGGATTTCGATATCCGCACCGGTTTCGATCTGACCTGCGGTGACGGCACCAGGGCCGGCCGCCTTCAAAGCCATTTTCTTCGGACCTTCAGCATGCATGCGCACGCCCATGGTCTTAATGTTCAGGATGATGTCGGTGACATCTTCACGCACACCCGGGATCGACGAAAATTCGTGCAATACACCGTCGATCTGGATCGCAGTAACTGCCGAACCCTGGAGCGACGACAGCAGAATGCGACGCAGCGCGTTACCCAGGGTCTGACCAAAACCGCGCTCCAGCGGTTCTGCCACGATCGTACCAATACGGCTGGCATCAGTACCCGGAGTAACATCAAGCTTCGTCGGCTTAATCAGTTCCTGCCAGTTCTTTTGAATCACGAGACCCACCTTCGCAACTGGAGCCTATGGAAATGAGGGCAAACATTTTGCCCCCACGAGAAACGCGAAGAGGCCCGGTCATCCCGGGCCCAAACGCGGGGTCGTCCGCAAGGATCGACGCGATTAGACGCGACGACGTTTACGCGGACGGCAACCGTTGTGCGGAATCGGCGTTACGTCTTTGATCGACGTAATGGTGAAACCGACAGCCTGAAGCGCACGCAATGCAGATTCACGTCCCGAACCCGGGCCTTTAACCTGTACTTCGAGGGTTTTCATGCCGTGTTCAGCAGCTTTTTTACCTGCATCTTCGGCAGCCATCTGTGCAGCATACGGAGTCGATTTACGCGAACCGCGGAAACCCATACCACCAGCGGTCGACCAGGAAATGGTATTTCCCTGAACGTCGGTGATGGTGATCATGGTGTTGTTGAAGGTCGCGTTTACGTGCGCGATACCGTTCGTAATGTTCTTGCGCTCGCGGCGACGCACGCGAGTCTGAGGAGTCTTCGCCATTGTCGTTCCCCTACCTTACTTCTTCTTGCCAGCAATCGGCTTAGCCGGGCCCTTACGGGTGCGAGCGTTGGTGTGGGTACGCTGACCGCGTACCGGGAGACCGCGACGATGACGCAGGCCGCGATAGCTGCC
This sequence comes from Thalassospira sp. UBA848, assembly GCF_002295455.1. Taxonomy (NCBI): domain Bacteria; kingdom Pseudomonadati; phylum Pseudomonadota; class Alphaproteobacteria; order Rhodospirillales; family Thalassospiraceae; genus Thalassospira; species Thalassospira sp. UBA848. The sequence goes on from NZ_DBGS01000136.1 coordinate 64,979, forward strand.
CAGGTCCATCAGACGTTTAATGTTCATTGCGGTTTCACGACGGAGGTCGCCTTCGACGGTGTAATCAGCGTCGATGACTTCACGAACCTTCAGAACCTGGTCATCAGAGAGCTGATGAACGCGGGTTGCGGATTCGATACCGACCTTTGCGCAAATTTCTTTGGCTTTAGCCGGGCCAATACCGGTGATGTAGGTAAGCGCAATCACGACACGCTTAGCGGTCGGGATGTTTACGCCAGCAATACGAGCCACTATGTGAACTCCTGTTTCCTGTTAACAAACCCAGAGGCAGATCCGGTAGGGTAGGACGCTGCAAAAGCGGGCCAGCATTACTGCCAACCCGCCAGCAAAAAAACGCCCTGCCCGGGAAATTACCCCAGGATGGCTTCAATCTCGCGCGTAACTTGGTCGATTTCGGCCATCCCGTCAACTGTTTTCAGCTTACCGACCTTTTCATAGTAAGGAATGATCGGTGCTGTTTGCTTGTGATAAGCTTCCAGTCGCGATGTGACCGTCTCGGCGGTATCGTCCGCACGGCGTTTAAATTCGGTGCTGCCACATACGTCACAGACACCTTCCTTGGCGGGTTTCTGGAACTCGTCGTGATAGCCCTGCCCGCATTTCGCGCACGTATAGCGACCCACAACGCGGGCCACCAATGCTGCATCGTCAACACGCAGTTCAATCACGTAATCCAGTGCCAGTCCCTTGGATTCCAGCATCACGTCCAGAGCTTCTGCCTGGGCGGTGGTACGCGGGAACCCGTCCAGAATGAAACCACCTTTGGTATCATCCTGGTCAAGTCTTTCAGAAATCAGGCCGATCATGAGATCGTCAGAAACGAGTTGCCCCGCATCCATGACTTCTTTTGCCTTCTGCCCAAGTTCCGTACCGGCAGCAACCGCTGCACGGAGCATGTCGCCCGTCGAGAGCTGGATCATGCCGCGTCCTGTTTCAAGACGCTTGGCCTGGGTACCTTTCCCTGCGCCGGGTGGGCCAAGAAGGATAATGTTCATCGTCTTCCCCCTGAATGCGGTGGCGGCTTTTAGCGGCGGCGACCACGCAGTTTGGATTTCTTGATCAGGCCTTCATACTGGTGAGCCAGCATATGAGACTGAATCTGCGCAACGGTATCCATGGTTACCGTGACAACGATCAGGAGGCTAGTCCCACCAAAGTAGAAGGGAACCGACCATTCCGCGATCAGAAGTTCCGGCAGGATACAGACGAATGCAAGATACGCTGCACCGATCACCGTCAGACGGGTCAGAATGAAATCCAGATGATTCGCGGTATTTTTACCCGGACGGATGCCCGGAATAAAGCCACCATGTTTCTTCAGGTTGTCTGCCGTATCTTCCGGGTTGAAAACAACCGCAGTGTAGAAGAAGGCAAAGAAGACGATCAGGCCGATATAAAGCGCAATATACAGCGGCTGGCCACGGCCCAGCAGTGCGGTCGCAGTGGTCAACCATGCCGGAGCATCAACGCCGGTGGTGAACTGCGCAACCGAGAGCGGCATAAGCAGCAGCGAGCTTGCGAAGATCGGCGGAATAACACCGGCAGTGTTGATCTTGAGCGGCAGGTGCGAGCTCTGACCTTCCATGACCTTCATGCCGACCTGGCGTTTCGGGTACTGGATCAGAACGCGGCGCTGTGCACGTTCAACAAAGACGATGAAGGC
>NZ_DBGS01000132.1:0-8647 GCF_002295455.1 Thalassospira sp. UBA848
GGCGTGATTGCACTGAGCTTCGTGATCTGGGGCCTGAACGCATCAATGCTCAATCTGGGCACCTCGCGTGAAGTTGCCGAAATCGGCAGCCAAAGAATCACCCCGGTCGAACTGGACCGCGCCTTCCAGCGCAGTGTCCAGAATATGCGAAACATGTTCGGACCGAACTTTAACCAGCAGCAGGCCATCCAGATGGGCCTTCTGAACAATACGGTGCAGTCGCTCGTATCCCAGAAAATCCTGCGTGAAGATGCCAAGAATATCGGCATCGGCATCAGCGACGATAAAGTCCGCGAACAGATCTTCTCGTCTGACAGCTTCAAGGACCCGGCCACCGGGCAGTTCAGCCGTGACCGTTTCATGCAGGCGCTTTATCAGGCAGGCTACACCGAAAATGAATTCATCAATGGTGTGCGTGGTGACATGATGAGCCAGCAGGTCGTTGACAGCCTGACCAGCCCTGCCACCGTCCCGGACATCATGGCGCGTCAAATCGTTGCCTATCGTAATGAACAGCGCAGCGGGTCTTTCTTTGCGCTAAGCAAGGACGAATTTGCCAACATCCCGGTCGCCAATGACGCAACCCTTCGGGCCTATCACGAAGATAACGCCGCACAGTTCACCGCACCTGAAAGCCGCGATGTCACGCTGGCAACGCTGAGTGCGGCTGACCTGGTCCCGACCATCACCGTGACCGAGGAAGAAATCGCACAGTCCTATGCGCAGCGCGAACCGGAATTCCAGACCCCGGAAAAACGTACTGTCGAGCAAATCCTGTTTGCCCCGAACGAAGAACAGACTGCGCGCGAAGCCTATAACCGCCTGACGGAAGGTGCTGACTTCATGGCGGTTGCCGAAGATGCCGGCATGACTGAAGCCATGGTCAAACTTGGTGAATTCACCGCCAATGACATCTTGCCGGATCTGAGCGAAGCCACCTTTGCCCTTGAAGAGGGCGGCATCTCCGAACCTGTCGAAACAGCCCTTGGCTGGCACATTATCCGCGTTCCGTCCGTGACGCCGGGCAGCACGCAAAGCCTTGATGAAGTGCGTGACATCATTGTTGACGGGCTTAAGCAGTATAAAGCCGAAGACGCGATCTATGATCTTGCCGCCACCTTTGACGAAGAACTCGGTGCAGGCACCCCGATCGAAGACGCCGCACGTGATGTTGGTGCACGCACCTACAAGCTTGACGGTGTTGTTCGCGGCGAAGGCCTTGCTGGTCAAAACGTTGACGGCGCAGAAGAAATCAACGCCAAGATCTTCGAACTCGAAAACGGCGAGGAAAGCTTCCTTGAAGAAACCGCTTCGGGTACGCGCTATGTTGTTCGTGTTGAAAACGTAACCCCGTCGGCCCTGCGTCCTTTTGACGAAGTCCGCGACGAAGTTGTCGCCGCATGGACCGCCGAAGAACGCCAGCGCCTGATGATGGAAAAGGCCGAAGAACTGGCTGACAAAATCAACAATACCGGCGCGGATATCGCAACCCTTGCAGCCGACGACGCAACCACGGTTCGCGAAACCGGCATGACCCGTCGCACCGGCCGTGGCCTTGCTGATGATGTAAACCCGGCAGTTGCCGCGGCCCTCTTCACCCTCGAGGACGGCAATGCCAAAGCCATCCAGACCGGCGAAGACGTCATCTTGGTCAAGCTCGATGACATTCAGGCCGCCGACATCAACACGGCCGATGCCAAACCGGTAAATGACGAGCTCAAGGAAGCCCTGAACGAGGACATCCTTGCGCAATACCTCAACTACCTGAACGAGGAAATCTCGGTCAGTGTGAATAACAGCGTCATCAACGAGCTCTATACGCCGACCGCTGCAAACTGATAGGCAAACAAGGGCGACCGGGAAAATCTGGTCGCCCTTTTTCTATCTCGAAGACGATATAGCCAACCCGGCCAAGCCAAACCATCGGACAGACCATGGAAATCAAACCGGATTTCACCAGTTTCAAGCAAAACTACGATAACGGCATTTCGCAGGTTCTCTGGACCGCGCTCACAGCCGATCTTGATACGCCGGTCTCGGCTTTTCTCAAGATCGCCGAAGGCATGCCAAACACCTATTTGCTTGAATCTGTTGAAGGTGGTTCCGTTCGTGGACGGTATTCCTTCCTCGGCCTCAAACCCGATTTGATCTGGCGGTGTTTTGGCAACAAGGCCGAAGTCAATCGTCGTGCGATGGCCGATGCGGATGCCTTTGTGGCAGAAGCCGACGCACCGCTTGATAGCCTCAAGAAACTGATCGCCGAAAGCTACATCGAACTGCCTGACAACCTGCCGCCCATGAGCGCCGGTCTGGTTGGCTATATGGGCTATGACACCGTCCGTCTGATGGAAAAGCTGCCAGACAGCAACAAGGATGAGCTTGATGTGCCTGATGGCATCTTCATCCGCCCGACTGTCACGGCAAGTTTTGATACCATCGAAGACACGGTAACCGTGGTGACACCAGTGCGCCCGGAAAGCGGCATTTCGGCTGATGCGGCCTATGATCTGGCCTGTGCGCGTCTTAATGACGTGGTCCAGCAGTTCCAGCGCAATCTGTTTATCGACCGTCGCTCCAAATCCGTACCCGATACCCTGCCCGAACCAAAGGTCAGCGTTACCGAGGCCGGATTCCATGACATGGTCGAAAAGGCCAAGGACTATATCCGGGCGGGCGATATCTTTCAGGTTGTGCTGTCACAGCGCTACACGCTGCCCTATCAGCTCCCGCCCTTTGCCTTTTACCGGGCTTTGCGTCGGATCAATCCGTCGCCCTTCATGTTTTATCTGGATATCGGCGGTTTTCAGGTCGTCGGGGCCAGCCCGGAAATCCTGGTGAGGCTCCGCGACGGCGAAGTCACCATTCGCCCGATTGCCGGAACCCGCCGCCGCGGCAAAACGCCCGATGACGACAAGATCATGGCCCAAGACCTGCTTGATGATCCCAAGGAACGCTCGGAACATCTGATGTTGCTGGATCTTGGCCGCAATGATGTCGGGCGTGTCTCCAAACCGGGCACGGTGCGCGTCACCGACCGCGAACAGATCGAATACTATTCCCACGTCATGCATATCGTCTCTAACGTGGTCGGCCAGATTGACGAGACCAAATACGACGCCATGGATTCACTCAAGGCAGGCTTCCCGGCCGGAACCGTATCAGGGGCGCCCAAAGTCCGCGCCATGGAAATCATTGATGAACTGGAATCGGTGCGGCGTGGCATCTATGCGGGCTGTATCGGCTATATCTCGGCCGACGGTTCTATGGATACCTGCATTGCGCTCCGCACCGCCGTCATCAAGGACGAGAAAATCCACATTCAGGCCGGTGCCGGTGTCGTCGTCGACAGCAAACCGGAACTTGAACACAAGGAATGCCAGAACAAGGCCGGCGCGCTCATGGCCGCTGCCCGCGAAGCCCATCGCTTCGCCTGATCCGGTATCACGCAAACAAAAAGGGCTGCAGTCACATTCTGCAGCCCTTTTTTCGTGTCCGTCAGATTAACCTAGCCGGTCACACTTTGCATCGACCGGCGCAAAACATCCGTAATCGGCACCAGCACAAAGCCCTTGGCCTGAATTTCCGGGATCCATTTGTGAAGCGCCCCGATTGTCAGATCACGTGGATGGCCGATGGCGATGGCAAATCCCTGCTTGCGCGCGACATTTTCGGTACGCGCCAGCATATCGGCGATCTTGGCCGCATCATCGGCATCATCAATAAAGATGTCGCGCGTGATTGCCGGAACGCCAAAGCTGCTTGCCGTTGAATAGCCGACCGAGTCTGCGCTTGTACGGCTATCAAGGAACATCAGGCCGCGTGACTTCATGACTTCCATGACAACACGCATGCGCTCCGGGTCGGCGGTAAACTTGCTGCCCATGTGGTTGTTCACACCGACATAGCCATCAAAACGATCCAGCATCCAGGTCATCTCATTAAGGATCTTCTGGCGATCATAGCGCGCCAGCAAGGCATGCGGTCCCGGATCAATCGTGGCCGATGACGGTTCCATCGGCATATGCAGCATCACCTCGTGCCCGGCATTGCGCGCGGCATTGACCTGTGCCTGCAAATCCCGGGCATAGGGCAGATATGAAATCGTAATTGGTCCCGGCAGATCAACCGTCCGGGCGGTGCGTGGCTGATCCAGACCGGCATCGTCAATCACAATCGCGATCACTGGTTTGTCGCCGGTATCCTGTGTGAGTGCGGCATATTTCCGCCAAGGCTGATCTGCTGACGCAACCGCGCTTGCAGGACCATCATTGCCACTATCACCCGGAAGAATCTCTTCATCCCGTTTTGGCTTGCGTGACGCCGGAGAGGTTACAAAGTCCGATAATCCGCCTGTCCTCTCCTGCACATCCTCTGATGTCGGTTCGCCATTGTCGCTGACCAGATACCCGGTGCGTCCACGTTCCGAGACCGAAGCCTTATCAGAAAGCTTGTAATCCTTGCGCAGCATCGGGGTGGGTTCCGGCTCGGCCAGGGCATAGTTCGGTGCGCTTTGATCCGCTGCGCGGCCAAATTCGTCCGAGGCACGATCAAGCTCAAGCATGCTGCCGACCGCAATAATCGCCGACAATGTACCCGCGACAAAAGCCCCGCCCAGCATCAGACGTCCAATACCACCCGTTTTCTTTTTCGGGGCGGTCTTCTTACGGGTGGATTTCTTGGGTGCCGCCCTCTTACGTTTGGCGGTCGTTGCCCGGGTTGCCCGGCGTGCCACGCTGTGGTCTCCAGTATTCGTTTGCTGGGATGCTCGTAGCGGCTGTTTCGTTCACTGAACAACCGCTTCCCATATGGTGATTATACACCGATCTTGTCGGCATGATTTTAATCTTTTTAAAACGTCTCTGGTTAGCGCACGGTTAAAGGATTACCCCTTACGCGATCACGGACGCGCCGAAAGCGAAAAAAGCCTTGCTCTGCTTCTGCTTGACGTAGCGACAATGGCGTTTATTCTCTGCCGACCTTAATGTGCATGAGCCCGCTTTCTGATGTATCTCCTCATCGACAATTACGACAGTTTCACATTCAATTTGTGGCACTATCTGCGCGAACTCGGCCCCGAGGTCGAAGTGCGCCGCAATGATGAGATCAGCGTGGATGCGGCCATGGCGCTCAATCCCGAAGGCATTGTGATTTCGCCCGGTCCCTGTGACCCGGAACGGGCCGGTATCTGCCTTGATCTGATCAAGGCTGCGGCGGGCAAGGTCAAGCTTCTTGGGGTGTGTCTTGGTCATCAATCAATTGGTCAGGCCTTTGGTGGCAAGGTCATCCGTGCGCCCGAATGCATGCATGGCAAGACCGATGCCATGACCCATTCCGGCACCAGCGTTTTTGCTGGCCTGCCAAGCCCGTTTGAAGCCACCCGTTATCATTCATTGGTGATTGAGCGCGAAACTTTGCCCGACAGCCTTGAAATCACCGCCCAAAGCGGAGATGGTCTGATTATGGGCGTTCGTCATAAAACCCATCAAATTCATGGTGTCCAGTTCCATCCCGAAAGCATCGCTTCGGAACATGGCCACGCATTGCTTAAGAATTTTATCGACTATGCCGGTGCCTGACCGGCGCTGGACCGCAACCAAGGAAGACCCGATGTCGACTGATCATGATATGAAGCCTATTTTGGCCAAAGTCGCAGATGGCGAGAAACTGAGCGAAAGCATGGCCGAAGTGGCCTTTAACGTGCTGATGTCGGGTCAGGCAACGCCATCGCAGATGGGGGCTTTCCTGATGGGCTTGCGCCTTCGCGGTGAGACCATTGATGAAATCACAGGCGCCGCCCGTGTCATGCGTGAAAAGGCGACCGGCATCATCGCACCGGAAAACGCGGTCGATACCTGCGGTACCGGCGGTGATGGCAGCGGCACCTATAATATTTCGACCGGGGCTGCGATTGTTGCGGCCGCTGCGGGTGCCACCGTTGCCAAGCACGGCAACCGCGCGGCTTCATCCAAATCGGGTTCTGCCGATGTTTTGATGGCGCTTGGTGTCAATCTTGATGCGGATATGAAGCTTCTTGAAAAGGCGCTTCGCGACATCAATCTTTGCTTCATGATGGCAACCCGTCATCACTCGGCCATGCGCCACGTCATGCCGACCCGTGTTGAAATGGGCACGCGCACGATCTTTAACCTTCTCGGTCCTCTGGCCAATCCGGCCAAGACCAAACGTCAGGTTCTTGGTGTTTTTGCCAAACAGTGGGTTGAACCGATTGCCCATGTCCTGAACCGTTTGGGCTCGGTCCATGCCTGGGTTGTGCATGGCCATAGCGGCCTTGATGAAATCTCGACCACCGGGCCGACCTGTGTCGCCGAGGTCAAGGACGGCAAGGTCACCACGTTTGAAATCTCGCCAAGCGATTTCGGTCTTGAAACTGCGACCCTTGATGACCTCAAGGGCGGCGATGCCGATGTCAACGCCAAGGCAATTCTTGATCTGCTGGCCGCACAGAAAGGCCCGTACCGCGATATCGTTCTGATGAATGCCGGGGCAGCACTTGTGGTCACCGGCATTGCCAGTGATCTTGCAGATGGCATCAACAAGGCGTCTGATGCCATTGATAGCGGCAAGGCTGCCGAAACCCTGCAGGGCCTTGTAGCGATCACCAACGAAGGAAACCCGGCGTGAGCGACGTACTGACCAAGATCTGCAACGACAAGCGCGAACATGTCGCGGCCTGCAAGGCGCGCACGTCCCTTGCGACCCTTGAGGCCGAGGCAAAGACACAATCCGCCCCGCGCGGCTTTATCGCGGCCCTTGAAACCAGTGTTGCCGATGGCCGCTATGGCCTGATCGCCGAAATCAAGAAGGCATCACCTTCCAAGGGGTTGATCCGCCCGGACTTCAATCCGCCGGAACTTGCCAAGGCCTATAAGGCCGGCGGGGCAAGCTGCCTGTCGGTTTTGACTGACATCCCCTATTTCCAGGGCGATGACAGCTATCTGGTCGCTGCCCGTGCGGCCGTCGATCTTCCGGCCCTGCGCAAGGACTTCATGGTGGACCCCTACCAGGTGACCGAGGCACGCGCCCTTGGCGCTGATTGCATCCTTCTGATCATGGCAGCTCTTGAAGATAGCCTGGCTTCTGAGCTTGAAGATGCTGCGCACAGCCTTGGCATGGATGTCCTGATCGAGGTGCACAACGCCCCGGAACTCGAACGCGCCCTGAAACTCAAATCGCGTTTGCTTGGCATTAATAACCGCAATCTCAAGACCATGGAAACATCCCTCACCACGACCGAGGAACTGGCAAGCATGGTCGGTGATGATCGTTTGTTGGTCGCTGAAAGCGGCCTGTTTACCCCCGATGATCTTGCCCGCATGGCAAAGGTCGGCGCACAGTGCTTCCTGATTGGTGAAAGCCTGATGCGTCAGGACGACGTCGAAACCGCCACCCGCAACCTGCTGGGCCTTGCAGCCTGATTGGCAACTGACCTGAACGTGATCTGGATCGGACAGAAATAATGGCAGACAAGCTTTCCCATATTGATGCCGGTGGCAACGCGGTGATGGTTGATATTTCGGCCAAGGCAGAAACCGCGCGGACCGCCATTGCCAAAGCACGGGTTCTGATGTCTTCCGAAACGGCCAAGCTGATTGCGGATCGCGGTCATAAAAAGGGCGATGTTCTTGGCATTGCCCAGCTAGCCGGGATCATGGGGGCGAAAAAGACCCCTGATCTGATCCCGCTTTGTCATCCCCTGCCCCTGACCTCTGTCACGGTCGATCTCGAACTTGCCAGTGACGTTGATGCAGTCGATATCATCGCCACCTGCAAGACGACCGGCAAGACCGGTGTCGAGATGGAAGCGCTGACGGCGGCTTCGGTCTCTGCATTGACGGTTTTTGATATGTGCAAGGCTGTTGATAAAAGTATGAGGATTACTGATTTGCGGGTCACCCGGAAAGAAGGTGGCAAATCAGGGACCTTCACCGCAGATTAGTTTCCGGCTGCTTTCAAGCGTGCATTATTCAGATTTTTTAAATAAAGGCGGCGATTATTCGATTTAGGTTTTTAATCGCACAGACCCGCTTGACCGGCGAAAAGAACTAAAGTAGAACATTTGTGTATCCTTTTTGTTCTTTTTACAGGTTCGGGAAATATCATGCTGACGCGCAAGCAATATGAGTTGCTGGTCTATATAGACAATTACCTTCGCGATCACGGGATTTCGCCCTCTTTCGATGAAATGAAAGAGGCCCTGAACCTTAAATCCAAATCCGGCATTCACCGCCTGATCACGGGCCTTGAGGAACGCGGGTTCATCCGCCGCCTTGCACATCGTGCGCGCGCACTTGAAGTGGTCCGCCTGCCTGAAAACAATGAGGATGACGGGTCGGAAACTTCAAACAATGTGACCTCGATTGCCAGTGCGCGAAAGGCCCCGCATCGACCTGCAACCGTGCCAACCGCATTCTCCGAAGCCGGGGAATCCATCGGGCTGCCGCTTTATGGCCGGATTGCTGCAGGTACACCGATCGAGGCCCTTCGCGATCAAAGCACCATGGTGCAAGTCCCGGCAGCATTGCTTGGCACCGGTGATCACTATGCGCTTGAAGTATCGGGTGATTCGATGGTCGAGGCTGGCATTCTGGATGGTGATACCGTCCTGATCCTGCGTTGCGAGCAGGCC
>NZ_DBGS01000137.1:0-13564 GCF_002295455.1 Thalassospira sp. UBA848
GCACCGGTGATCACTATGCGCTTGAAGTATCGGGTGATTCGATGGTCGAGGCTGGCATTCTGGATGGTGATACCGTCCTGATCCAGCGTTGCGAGCAGGCCCATGATGGCACCATCGTGGTCGCACTTGTTGATGACGCCGAAGCCACCCTGAAACGCCTGAAGCGCGGGCGTGGTGAAGTCCTTCTGGAGCCAGCCAATCCGCGCTATGAGACACGCGCCCTGTCCCCGGACCGTGTGCAGATTCAGGGCCGGCTTGTTGGGCTGCTGCGTCAGTATTAATTTACCAAAGTGCATTCTGATTAAAAACGCCCGGTGCTTTTGACCGGGCGTTTTTTTGTTTTCTGAGGTTTGAGTCGCCCACTCAAACGCTTAGCGCCCTGCTCTGCCACCAATGATGATCCAGGGCCAATTGCCGCTATCTTCCCGCACTGTTGTGATCCTGGGCTGGCGGCCCGCGCTTTTAGGCAACTTGATTGCAGCACCACCCTGCCACCATAGTACATCGTCATCCACCACAAGACGCGCACCGGAATCGTGACATGTTTCTGGCAGGTCAGCTTGTTGGTTCACGACGATATCGGCATTGCGACAGGCATAAAACGGATTGGCGATGTTGCCTGCAAGAATGATCGGCGACGCTGTTCCGCTTTTGGTGATGTCCAGATAACACGGGTCATCGTCGCAGGCTTTCACCCGCCTTGCTTCATGTTCCGGTCGAACGCCAAAGCGGCTCATCCAGATATCCTTTTGAAAGCCTCTTAGCCCATTTGAAACATACAGGATTTCGGCATCCGGATCGTAAACTGCCCAGCTTTCACGATCCCCAGAGATCAACACTTCCGGTTCTTCATGCATCCCCTGAAAAACAATCGCAGTGAGGACCACCGGGATCACGGGCCAAATCATCGCCTTGTCACGCCAGATGATGATCCATGCCAGCGCCAACGACGCGAGCACAACAGCAAGCATATCAAGGCCCGAAACGTACCAAAGGCCCCAGTCTTGCTCCGCCACCAGTTCGGCGGTCTGAAGCAGGACGGTCAATCCCGGCTTCATCGCTGCAAGCGATAATTCCGACAGACCGAGCGGGATGAGTGCAAGGGTCAGGACAATCCAAGGCATCACCCAAAAAGCCATTACCGGGATGGCCACCAGATTGGCAAAAATGCCCAACATGGAAATGCGCCCGAAATGATATCCGATGATCGGCGCGGTCACTGCGGTGACAATCAGACTGGTCAGGAGCAAACCGGCCAGATAAAGACCTGCGCGCTCATACCAGGACAACATGCCTTGTCGATCCAGCCAGCGACGCCCAGGCCCGTCATAAAAAGCGATAAGCGCACCGACCGCAGCAAAGGACAACTGAAAGCTTGCCCCCAGAACGGCATCGGGCCGCAGGACCAGCACCACGATGGCCGCCACTCCGACAAGCCGAAGTGATATGGCACGGCGATCCAGCAGCAGCGCCAACCAGACAACAAGCAGCATCACGAAGGCCCGCTGGGTCGGGATGGTCGCCCCTGACAAGCCAAGATAGACAAGCCCCGCCAGCATCGCGACCATTGCCGCCCACTTCTTGATCGGATACCGCAAGGCAATCGCCGGAACGGCTGCCAGTCCGAAACGGATCAGGAAAAACACCGTCCCGCAAAGCAACCCCATATGCAGGCCCGAAATCGCCAACAGATGCGCAAGGCCCGACTTGCGCAGATTGTCCGCAATGCTGGCAGTTACCTCACCGCGCTCCCCGATGATCAGAGCCTTGGCAATTCCGGCTTCCGGACCGGTCATCTCATCACTGATGGTGGCGGAAATATATTGACGAAACCTCTCAACTACACCTAGCAGTACATTGTTATTTAACGAATTCCTTTCTTCCAGAATTTCAAATTTCCGTCCAAGAACGAAACCGGAGACACCGATATTACTGAAATACAGATTGCGCGAGAAATCGGGATCACCGGGAACAGATGGCGGGCGCAGCGGAAAGACACGTGCCGTTGCGCGCACGAGGTCGCCAATCGCAAGATCACTGTCGCCCAGAAAACTGAGCCGAATATGCCAGCCAAGCCGATCACGGGGGATACCCTCGATTTCCGACGGTGCCAATGTTGCCCGAATACGGCCGTTTCTTGGTTCAAGCGCGATAACCGTTCCGGTGACGTCGGTTACATATAGCGTTTTTGTGGGAATATCGCGGGGACCCATTTCGGTATGGATCGCACTTGTCAGGACGCCAAGAGCAAGACATGCAAGGAGCTGAAACCCGAAGGCCAGAACCGCCAGACGTCGCGACAGCCAGAAACCGCAACAAAGCAGAATCACAGCAAGCGCCACCTGTGTCAGCCCAACACGCGCAGGAAGCAAGAAATAGCCGCCGCATCCCAACCCAAAGAAGATAACCGAAGAGAGAAACCACTTATTTCTTTGGCTTGTAACAACAAAATTAATTTGCGAGAAAAACACTGCAAACATTTGAATTAATTTATTTTTACCTGCCACCCTACGACGAATGTCCAATAGCCCGCCTGCCGCATTGTTTCTATCTAACATCCGCTGTGGTGCAACAGCGTGTCATTTGTGCTATAGCCTGCACGCCAAAAGTCCATTGGACAAGCGACAACATCCAAATAACGGATAGATTGAATGACGGTTGTTACCCGTTTTGCCCCGTCTCCGACCGGGTTTCTACATATCGGCGGCGCACGCACCGCACTTTATAACTGGCTCTATGCCAAACATACCGGTGGCAAGTTCCTGCTCCGGATCGAGGATACCGACCGTGAACGTTCAACGCCGGAGGCAGTTGATGCCATTTTTGACGGCTTGAACTGGCTTGGCCTGACCGCAGACGAAGAACCGACCTTCCAGTTTTCCCGTCGCGACCGCCACGCTGAAGTCGCCCAAAAGCTTCTGGATGCCGGCAAGGCGTACTACTGCTATTGCTCGCAAGAAGAACTGACGGAAATGCGCGAAAAAGCCCGCGCAGAAGGCCGCCCGATGAAGTATGACGGCACCTGGCGTGACCGTGATCCATCCGAGGCACCCGAAGGTGTCAAACCTGTGGTGCGCGTGAAAGCGCCGCAGGAAGGTGATGCGGTGATCAATGATCAGGTTCAGGGCGAGGTCCGTGTCGGCAACGAACAGCTTGACGACTATGTGATCCTGCGCGGCGACGGGACTCCGACCTACATGCTGTCGGTTGTGGTCGATGACCACGACATGGGTGTCACCAACGTCATCCGCGGCGATGATCATCTGACCAACGCGTTCCGCCAGAAAGTCATTTATGATGCAATGGGTTGGGATGTTCCGACCTTTGCGCATATCCCGCTGATCCATGGTCCGGATGGTGCAAAACTGTCAAAACGCCACGGTGCGCTGGGTGTTGAAGCCTATCGCGATGAGATGGGTTTCCTGCCCGAAGCAATCAACAACTATCTTCTGCGTCTTGGCTGGGGCCATGGCGATGATGAGGTTATCTCAACCGAGCAGGCAATTGAATGGTTTGATATCACCGATGTTGGCAAAGGGGCTGCGCGTTTTGATTTCGCAAAGCTTACCAACCTGAATGGCATTTACCTGCGCCAGGCCGATGATAAACGCCTTGCAAACGAGATCGCACCGCTGATTGCCAAGAAAATTGGCGTAAGCGACCTTGATGCATCGCAAAAAGAAATCTTGATCAGCGGCATGTCAGGCCTTAAAGAAAGGGCCAAGACTCTCACCGAGCTCGCCGACTCTTCTGCTTTCTATGTTACTGATGGCGTCATGTCCGTTAACGAGAAAGCCCAGTCCCTGATTGATGGTGCACCTGAAGGTCTGTTCAAGGAACTGGCCAACAGTCTTGAAGCGCTTGACAGCTGGACGGAAGAGGACGTTGACGCAAGTGTTCGTGCCATCGCCGAAAAGTTCGAGTTAAAGCTTGGCAAAGTTGCACAGCCCTTGCGGGCGGTGCTTACAGGCTCCAACTCATCCCCAGGCATCTTCGAAGTAATGATTGTGCTTGGCAAAACACAAACGCTGAAACGCATTCGCCATTTCGATGCATAACAACAGCGAATAAAGAAAAACAATTAACCCGTTTGCGCTTGGTGCGCCGCAGCATTATGCTGCACCCAACTTGAAACCGTGTTCGTTCAAACAGGGAAGGAAAAAATAGTCATGGCATCTAATTCCAAGACTTCCCACACCGTGACCCTGACCGACAATGCTTCTGGCAAGTCGATCGAGATGCCGGTGCTTGAAGGTAGCGTAGGCCCGTCTGTCATCGACATTCGCAAGCTCTATGCCGAAACTGGATATTTCACCTATGATCCGGGCTTCACTTCGACCGGCTCCTGCCAGTCGGAACTGACCTATATTGATGGCGACGTTGGTATCCTTCGTCACCGCGGTTATGCAATTGACGAACTTGCAGAAAACGCCGACTTCCTCGAAGTCTGCCATCTGCTGCTTTATGGTGAGCTGCCGAACGCCACCGAGAAAAGCCAGTTCGAAAACGACATTACCATGCACACCATGGTCCACGAACAGATGCGCAATTTCTATAACGGCTTCCGCCGTGATGCGCATCCGATGGCTATCATGGTTGGTGTTATCGGTGCGATGTCTGCTTTCTATCATGACAGCACCGACATCAATGATCCGCAGCAGCGCATGATTTCGGCTTATCGCCTGATTGCGAAAATGCCGACGATCGCAGCAATGGCCTACAAATATTCGATCGGTCAGCCGTTCCGTTACCCGAACAACAAACTTGGTTATGCAGAAAACTTCCTGCAGATGATGTTCGGCAACCCGTGTGAAGACTATGAAGTCAATCCGGTTCTGGCCAAGGCAATGGATCGTATTTTGATCCTGCATGCTGACCACGAACAGAATGCTTCGACCTCGACCGTCCGCCTGGCCGGTTCGTCGGGTGCCAACCCGTTCGCGTGTATTGCGGCTGGTATCGCGTCCCTCTGGGGTCCGGCACATGGCGGCGCGAACGAAGCCGTTCTGAAAATGCTGAACGAAATCGGCGATGTGAAAAACATCCCGGAATTCGTTGCAAAAGCGAAAGACAAGAACGATCCGTTCCGTCTGATGGGCTTTGGTCACCGCGTTTATAAAAACTACGATCCGCGCGCCAAGGTCATGCAGGAAACCTGTCACGAAGTTCTCAAGGAACTCAACATTCAGGATCCTCTGCTTGACGTTGCCCAGGAACTGGAACGCATCGCGCGTGAAGACGAGTACTTCATCGAGAAGAAACTCTATCCGAATGTCGACTTCTATTCGGGCATCATCTTCAAGGCGATGGGCATCCCGGTCAGCATGTTCACCGTGCTGTTCGCAGTCGCACGTACCGTTGGCTGGATTTCCCAGTGGAAAGAGATGATCGAAGATCCGTCTCAGAAAATCGGTCGTCCGCGTCAGCTGTTTACCGGTGTTGCAGAACGTCCGTTCGTTCCGGTCGACAAGCGCTAAGCCGCACAAGACCTATCGACAAGAAAAAGGCCCGGAAGTTTCCGGGCCTTTTTTTTATGGTTCGGGGCAGGTTTCCCCCTGCCCCGCGATATTTATGGATTTACCAGCTGCCGGTGTTTTCCATGCTGGCCCACGGCTCTGCCGGTGCCAGGTTGTCACCCTTTTGCAGGAACTCGATGGAAATACCATCCGGGGAGCGCACAAACGCCATACGACCATCGCGCGGCGGACGGTTGATGGTAACACCAGCATCCATCAGCTTCTGGCAAAGAGCGTAGATATCGTCGACTTCGTAGGCCAGATGCCCGAAGTTACGGCCACCCGAATAGCTTTCGGGATCCCAGTTATAGGTGAGTTCAAGTTCGGGCGCCTTGTTGGCCTTTGCACTTTCAACATCTGCCGGTGGAGCGAGATAGATCAGGGTGAAACGGCCCTGCTCGCTTTCGATGCGGCGGGTCTCTTGCATGCCGAGAAGGTCACAATAGAACTTCATCGACTCATCAACATTCTCGACACGTACCATCGTGTGCAGGTAGCGCATAACATGGTCTCCGTTATGAATTGATCAATGCTAGGGTCCAAACTCATTCACATATCAGTTGCCGGGGCGGTCATGTGAATGAGTTTGGACCCTCAGAACCTAATTGCAATGGGGATTTGACGCTACCCGTAACAGGTTATTTTTTGGCGATGATTTTCAAAATCTGATCAGCGGCCTTTTCACTGGGCGGGCGATCCCCAAACCCAAGCAAGGTACAGGCCTTGTCAAAACCTTCGATCTGGGCCGCGCGTTCCGGACCATCTGCCATCAGGGCCTCAAGGTGCTGTGTGATGTTCTTTGCCTTGCAGTTTTCCTGAAGGAATTCCGGGATGAGCTTGTTAGCAAGCACCAGATTAACAATCGTAACCGTATCAACCTTGATCAGACGTTTGGCAATCCAGCCTGTCACCGCATTGAGCTGATAGGCGATGACATGTGGAACGCCGGCAATGGCCAGTTCCAGTGAAACCGTACCTGATGCCGCCAAGGCGCAATTGGCAGCGGAAAAGGCATCGTGACGATCCTGATCGGATGTCACGACAATTGGGTCAAGCGGCCATGATTTCATTTCCGAGGTCACCGTATCAGACACCTTGCTTACGGTTGGGACCACGATACGTGCGTCGGGATATTTGGCCGCAATGTCGTCGATAACATCCCTGAAGACCGGCAGAAGACGTTTGACCTCGGAGTTACGACTTCCCGGCAGAACCGCCAAAAGCTTTTTATCCGCGCTCAGTCCATGTTGGGTGCGAAAGCGCTGTGCATCCCCGTCATGACGTTCTTCGACGGCTGAGTGGCCAATAAAGGTGGTTGGCAGGCCTTCTTTTTCAAAATAGGGCGGCTCGAACGGCAAGAGTGCAAGCAGGTGGTCAAGAAAACCCGCGATTTTCTTTGCCCGGCCTTCGCGCCACGCCCAAACCGAGGGGGCAACATAGTGGACAAGCGGAATACCCTTCCCCTTGAGCTTCTTGCCGACGCGGAAACTGAAATCCGGCGCATCGATGGTGATGACGACATCAGGTCGTTCGGATTTGGCAAAATCTGCGGTCTGGGATATGCGCTTGAGCAAATGCGGAATATGCGGAACGACCTCGGTCAGGCCCATCACCGACATTTCATTCATTGGAAACAGGCTTTTTAGGCCCTCGCGCTCCATGCGGGGGCCACCGACACCAATGAATTGGATACTATCCTGCTTGGCCTTAAGCGCTGCCATCAGACGACCACCAAGTTGATCGCCTGATGCCTCACCGGCAACAAGCATGATCTTCGGGCCTGATGGTGTTTTTTCATCCGCCATTGGCGGCTTCCTTGTCCGGAAGGGCAAGACCGACCACAAACAGCCCCAGTTCGTTGGCACGGGCAACGACCGCCGTGCGGTCAATGATCATGGTACCGCCGGCCAGCAATGCCACCCCGCGCAGACCAGCCTTATGGGCTTCTTCAATTGTGGTTATGCCAATGGCTGGAAGGTCAAGGCGCTTGTCCTGCTGGGGTTTTGCCGACTTTACAAGCACACCGCCAACGCCATCGCGTTTGTAGCGGGCGGAGCGGCGGACCATTTCATCGGTGCCTTCGATCGCCTCAAGGGCAAGGACCAACCCCTGCTGGACCACACATCCCTGCCCGACATCGGCCTGACCCAATGTGCGGGCGACGGCAAGTCCATGGCGGGCATCAGAAATCGCCTGCTCATCTGGCGCAATTGAACCAATTACGCCTTCCTCAACGGCAAGATCACCAAGGATTTCATGAGCACCAAGCAAGCGAAAACCCTCTCGCTCCAGCTCTTTGCCCACAAGCTTAAGCAAACCGTCATCGCCAAGTGCCTTTGAGCCGACTTTCATCAGAAGTTTGGCTGCGCGCCAGTCCGGTCGGATAGATGAAAAGCTCGGGCGCGCGACTTTGCCAGCCAGAACAACGTCCTGACAGTTTTCGTTACGCATGGCATCAAGGATTTTTGCAGCTGCACCCAAGCGCGCCGTCACATTCGGATAGCGATCAAGTTCAGCATCATCAGCATAGCCATCCAGCTTGACAACACAGACATCGCGCCCGGCCGTGATCGCGGCGGCCGCCAGACGGGCGGGAAGCGCCCCGCCCCCGGCGATAATTCCCAATTTTGGCTGCGAACTATCCTGCGGAGCTGTCATATTTTGGTGTGCATACGGAACGCATGCTTTCCGCTTGGAGGAAATTGATGATTTCCATCACCGGACCAACACCTTCGAAGTCTTTGGCGACTTCTTCAACACGTTCAGCCAAGGTGCCTTCCTGCGCAAACAGCAAACGATAGGCCTTGCGCAGCGAATGGATGGTTTCTCGATCAAAACCCCTGCGTTTCAGTCCGATAATATTCAGACCCGACAGATACGCGCGGTTACCGATTACAGAACCGTAGGGAATGACGTCGCTTTCAACACCGGTCATACCGCCAATCATGGCGTGTTTGCCAATTCGGACGAACTGGTGCACGGCCGACAGGCCACCAACAATCGCGAAATCCTCTACCAGCACATGACCGGCGAGCGTCCCGTTATTGACCAAAATGCAATGGTTTCCCACGTGGCAATCATGGCCGACATGGGCCCCGGTCATCAGCAAGCAATCATCACCGATGGTGGTTTCCATGCCGCCACCTTCGGTGCCGGGGTTCAGGGTCGCACCTTCGCGGATCTTGGTACGCTTGCCAATGATCAGACGGCTCTGCTCGCCCTTGAATTTCAGATCCTGCGGTGCGTGACCGACAGAGGCGAACGGAAATACTTCGCACTGATCGCCAAGGGTCGTGTGACCCGCGACAGCAACGTGGCTGTGCAGTTTGACACCATCACCCAAGACAGCATTCGGACCGACCACGCTATAGGGCCCGATTTCGACATCCTGACCAATCTGCGCGCCATCTTCGACAACGGCGGTTGGATGCACTTTTGACATTATCAGCTATCCCGGATCATCGCGGCGATGGTGGCCTCGGCCACGACCTGACCGTCGACCTTGACCTGGCTTTCGAACTTCCAGACCGGACCACGGCTTTGTTTCTTGGTCACATGGATGTGCATGACGTCCCCCGGAGTTACCGGCTTACGGAAACGGGCATTGTCGATGCTCATGAAATAGACCAGCTTGCCTTCTGCGTCCGCACCAAGCGTTTGTACCACCAGAATAGCCGCGGTTTGCGCCATGCTTTCAATGATAAGGACACCCGGCATGATCGGCTGCTGCGGGAAATGGCCGGTGAACTGCGGCTCGTTCATCGTCACGTTCTTGATACCGGTGGCACGGACATCGGTTTCGATGTCGATGACCTTGTCGATCAAAAGGAACGGATAGCGATGCGGAATCATTTCCAGAATGCGCTGGATATCGACACTTACCAGTTCGGTCATGTGTGTAGCCCTTATTTCTTTTTTCGTATCAGACGCGACAAGGCGACCGTCTGTTTATGATATTCCATGACCGGAACGGCGGGGCTTCCACCCACTGTTTCCCCCGGCCCCACATTTTTCATGACACCTGACTGGGCTGCCACTTTCGCGCCATCGCCGATTTCAAGGTGCCCTGTAATGCCTGCCTGACCAGCAAGCACGACAAAATTTCCAAGCTTGGTTGATCCCGAAATCCCGACTTGCGAGACGACGACACACCCCATGCCCAGCTCAACGTTATGGCCGATTTGCACCAGATTGTCGATACGACAGCCATTGCCAATCACCGTATCCGGGCCTGCACCACGGTCAATAGTGCTGTTTGAGCCGACTTCAACGTCGTTGCCGATGACGACCCGGCCCAACTGCGGGACCTTGACGTGGCCCTGCGGCCCCATTGCAAAGCCAAAACCGTCCTGCCCGATGCGCGCACCCGGATAAATCAGGCACAGATTGCCGATCAGGCTGTGGCTGATCGAAGCATTGGCACCAATCTTACATCCAGCACCGATAACGACACCTTCACCGATGACCGCGTTTGATGCGATGATCGTACCGTCACCGATTTCGCAATTGGCCCCGATCACGGCACCAGCATCGACCTGTACACCGTTGCCCAGCTTGGCCGTCGGATCAATCACAGCATGATCGGAAACAACGCCATTGCCGGTTTCAAACGGATAGAAGGCCGTCGCGGCCTTTGCATAGGCACGATAAGGGTCGTTGGTGGTAAACAAAACCATGCCTTCGGGGGCACGTTCTGCAAATTCCGGGCGGACAAAGCAGGCACCGGCCTTGCTGCTTTCGAAAGCGGAAAGGTACTTGCGATTGTCAAAGAAGCTCAGAATTTCGCTATCGGCATTCTGTAGCGGCGAGACGTCCTGAAACACCCGGGATTCATCGGGAGCGTTTACCGGAGTTGTTTCCGTTAGCGCAGCGATTTCGGCTACACTGAATGGTCCCTTACGGCTAAAGAAACGCGCATCCGCCATCAGGAGCCTTCCTTGAATTCAACCGTGATGGTTGGGATTTCGGCATTTACGCGCTCGAAAACTTCCTTGCTGGCATCCATTGATGTTGCAAACAGAACGGCCTGCCCACGATGAAGAACAAGGTTTGCACCACGTTCTTCGGCGATGCTGCCGATAATTTCATTCAGTGCCTGTGAGAACCGTGACTGTGCTTCGGCCAGGGCCTGATCAAGAACGCGGCTTCGGGCCTGGGCAAATTTCTGGAAGTCAGCAACTTTTTGCTGAAATTGCTTTTGCTTGCCCTGAAAAACGTCAGCGGCCAGAAGTGTACGTTGCTGAGCGAGTTGTTTTTCTTCCTCGCGCAGGGCCTGTTCGCGGGTTTCGATTTCCTGCTGATAGGCAACCTGACGGTCGCGGATCTGCTTACGGGCATCCTGCATGGCAGACGCTTCGCGCATGATACCGGCAAAATCAACAATCATCACAGAGGCAAAGTTGTCCGGGTTTGGTTCCTGGGCCTGCACAACAGACATGTGTGCGGTGAAACCAAACAGGGCAGAAAGAACCAGCAGATTACGTAGAGTTTTGATCATATGCATTAGAATCTGGTTCCGAAGTTAAGTCGGAACATTTCCTCTTTGTCGTGATCTTCTTTTGTGATGGCCTGAGAGATATCAACACCAATCGGGCCAAACGGAGATTCCCAGCCAACGCCAACACCAACCGAACTACGCAGCGTTCCGGTATCGTAAATCTCGCCCGGCCGTGCGCCGTCAACATCCTGACTGGAGCCGAAATCACTAAAAATACGACCCGTCAGGGCAAACTCGTCAGGTGTGCCAAGCGGGAAGTCCATTTGCACTGAACCGGTGTAATACATTTTCGCGCCCAACGCATCCCCAGTCGCGATATCACGTGGGCCGACACCAGCTGCCTCGAAACCACGCAGGTTAGCGCCACCGACCATGAACCGCTGGGAAATCCGGGTATCGTCGTCAAACCCAAAGATGTACCCGGTGGCGCCACGGGTCGACAGAACCCACTCGTGTTCACGGTCAAGCGGGTAGTAGTAACCGCCTTCAACGCGCGTACGCAGATAGGATTCGTCCCCGCCAAGCCCAGCAACATCGTTCGACAGTCGGGCAAAATAGCCCTCGGTCGGTGAAATCGTGCTGTCGCGCTCATCATAGGTCAGAGTATGGCCTATCACGGATTCAACAAAATCAGTTTCTTCCGCCAAGAGAAGCCGCGACGCGTCAGCTGCATCAATATTCGAATAGCTGTTGCTCTCGAGGGTATAACGGAAGGAATGCGACAGTTCCTCGTTATAGCGGAATCCGGCACGAAGACGACCACCGGTCTGCTCTTCGTCGTACGAGCTTTCGTCCTGGTTATCTTCTTCGCGGCGATAGAGGTCGAAGCCTGCCGCGATTTCTCGATCCAGGAAATAGGGTTCTGTAAAGGAAAGGTCTACTTGCTGGTCGGTTGAACCCAATGTGAAGTTCAAGCGCAGATCCTGGCCTTTACCAAGCAAGTTACGTTCACGAATACCAAGCTGACCAAATGCCCCGTTATCCGTTCCGTAGCCTGCACCGATGGAGAACTCGCCAGTCGATTTTTCTTCGACATCAACTTCGATCACGGTCTGATCGGGCGAGGATCCAGGCAGCGTTTTCACATCGACCGACTTGAAGAAATTCAGGTTTTCAATGCGTTGTCTGGAGCGCTGCATTTTGGAGCTGCTAAAGGCATCGCCTTCGACCAGTCGGAACTCTCGACGGACCACTTCATCAAGGGTTCGGACGTTCCCGACAACATTGATGCGCTCGACATAGACTTTTGGGCCTTCGGCAATGTTGAAGGTAATGTCAATCGTACCAGCTTCGCGGTTGCGCTCTACATTCGGTCGAATATCAATGAAGGCGTAGCCTTGGTCACCGACACGATCGGCCAGTGCATCCACAGCATCATCAACGAGTGTCGCGTTATACCATTCACCACTTTCGATCTCGATCAGCGGCATCAGGGTTTCAGGTTCAATCTTGTCGATCTGTGAAACAACATTGATCTCGCCAAATTGATAGCGCTGCCCTTCACTTACCGTATAGGTCACGAAGAAGTCAGAACGATCTGGCGTAAGTTCGGCAACAGATGACAGGACCTGAAAATCGGCGTAGCCAGCCGCAAGATAGAAACGACGCAGCAATTCGCGGTCAAAAGTCACGCGGTCCGGGTCATAGTTGTCGTCAGCGGTCAGGATCTTCCACCAGGCACTTTCGGTCGTGCGAATCACATCGGAAAGCTCGCCGTCATCAAAAGCCTTGTTACCCACAAAGTTGATCTTGCGGATGCCCGTTGCGTCCCCTTCGTCGATTTCAAAGGCCAGATCGACACGGTTCTGATCAAGCTGGATGACCTTCGGCTCCACGGTGGCGGCGAAACGACCGCTGCGGCGATAGAGTTCAAGAACACGCTGAACGTCCGCCTGAACCTTGGTACGTGTGTAAACAACACGCGGGCGCAACTGCAGTTCCGCACCCAGTGTTTCATCGTCAAGGCGCTGATTACCCTCAAAGGCAATCCGGTTGATGATCGGGTTTTCAACAACGTTTACCCGCAATATTCCCTGATTGAAGGAAAAGGACACGTCGGCAAACAAACCGGTCGAGAACAGAGCCTTCAGCGAGCTGTTGATTTTTTGAATGTCGTAGGAGTCACCGGGGGCCACGGTCAGGTAGGCATTCACCGTTGCGCTTTCGATACGGTTATTGCCTTCGACTTCGATGTCGCGAATGATACCTGACTGGGCATGCACAGCCACAGGAACAATCAATGGCGCCGTTCCGCCAAGCAGGGCCGCAATGACCACTGCCGCTTTTACCTTACGCAGCAAGTTAACCCCCCTGTTGCTGTCATTCATCAGCCAGCAAGTCCTTTGAGGAAACTGAAGACACCCAATTGCGTCAAATCGTTCCACGTTGCGAAAATGATTAAGCTGAATACCAAACCCGCGCCAATACGGAAACCATATTCTTGTGCTTTTGCCCCCAATGGCTTACCGCGAATTGCCTCAATCGCGTAGAACACAAGATGACCACCATCCAGAACCGGAACAGGCATCAGGTTGATCAACCCAAGGCTGAT